>JAVLFO010000421.1:0-1844 GCA_046052805.1 Aquabacterium sp.
GGGCCCTTGGGGGCGACCATGATCACGTCGAGGTCAGCGCGAGGCACGACTTGGTTGTAGTGCACGTTAAAGCCGTGGGCAAAAGCCAGCACAGCGCCTTGCTTGATGTTGGGGGCGACGTTGTTGTTGTACACCTCGGGGATGTTCTCGTCGGGCAACAAGATCATGACGACGTCAGCGGCCTTAACGGCTTCATTGACTTCAGCGACCTTGATGCCAGCGGCTTCCACCTTGGACCACGAAGCGCCACCCTTGCGCAGACCGACCGTCACGTTGACGCCCGAGTCACGCAGGTTTTGTGCGTGGGCGTGGCCTTGCGAGCCGTAGCCGATGATGGCCACGTTTTTGCCCTTGATCAGGCTCAGATCGGCGTCTTTGTCGTAATAGACCTTCATGTTCTAGCTCCGTCAGTAAGAGGTTGGTTCGCTTGATGACTCAAGCAGGTTGTTCAGGGAAAAGCGGGAGGGAAAGAGACAAGCGAAGCGCTTGAGTCAAACGCGCAAAATGCGCTCGCCACGCCCGATCCCGCTGGTCCCGGTGCGCACGGTTTCAAGGATGGCCGCGCGGTCGATGGCTTCAATGAAGGCATCGAGCTTGGCGGCATCACCCGTCAATTCAATGGTGTAAGTCTTGTCGGTCACGTCGACCACACGGCCGCGGAAGATGTCGGCCATGCGCTTCATCTCGTCGCGTTCCTTGCCCACGGCGCGCACCTTGATGAGCATCAACTCACGCTCGGTGTAAGGGCCTTCGGACAAGTCCACCACCTTGACCACTTCGATCAGGCGGTTGAGGTGCTTGGTGATTTGCTCGATGACATCGTCAGAGCCCGTCGTCACGATGGTCATGCGCGACAGGGATGGGTCCTCGGTCGTGGCGACCGTCAGGCTTTCGATGTTGTAGCCACGGGCAGAGAACAGACCCACCACGCGCGACAAGGCGCCGGGTTCGTTCTCAAGCAGCAAAGCGATGATGTGTTTCATGCGGAATCGTCCTTTCGGGCTCTTGAGTCAAAGGGCGGTAACCCCAGGACCTTGGCCACGCAGTGCGATGAATACAGTGGATGGTTCAGCCCGAACCGCCGCTTTAGAGCGCCAGGCAGACGCCGGCAAGCGCCTGTCTGCGACCCCAGCGCAGCGGCCGGGCACGATGTTCAAGATGAGATCAAAGGTCCAGTCACAGGTCTTCTGAGCCCAGCAGCATCTCAGAGATGCCCTTGCCCGCTTGCACCATCGGCCAGACGTTTTCGGTCGGGTCGGTGCGGAAGTCCATGAACACCGTGCGATCCTTGAGCTTGATGGCCTCGCGCAGCGCGCCTTCGACATCAGACGGATGCTCGATCAGCATGCCGACGTGGCCATAGGCCTCGGCCAGCTTGACGAAGTCAGGCAGCGCGTCCATGTAGCTGTGCGAGTAGCGACCGCCGTAGTCCAGCTGCTGCCACTGGCGCACCATGCCCAGGTAGCGGTTGTTCAGCGACAGCACCTTCACGGGTGTTTGGTACTGCAAGCAGGTCGAGAGCTCTTGGATGCACATTTGGATCGAGCCTTCGCCCGTCACACAGAACACATCGGAGTCAGGGCGGGCCAGCTTGATGCCCATCGCGTAAGGCAAGCCCACGCCCATGGTGCCCAAACCACCGGAGTTGATCCAGCGACGTGGCTCTTCAAACTTGCAGTACTGGGCCGCAAACATCTGGTGCTGACCCACGTCAGACGTGACGTAGTAGTCCGTGCCACGCGCCAGTTCAGTCATCTTCTCGATCACAAACTGGGGCTTGATCACGTCGTCAGACGTTTTGTACTTCAGGCAGTCGCGCTTCTTCCACTCGTTGACCTGGTTCC
>JAVLFO010000422.1:0-1664 GCA_046052805.1 Aquabacterium sp.
TGCGCTTCTTCATGCTGCGCACCCAGTACCGCAGCCCCTTCAATCACAGCGATGCCGGTCTGGACGATGCGCGCAATGGCCTGCGCCGCCTGTACACGGCCCTGAATGGCGTGGACGTGGGCGAGGTGTCGCTGGCCGACATCGATTGGTCGCAGCCGCACGCCGCGCGCTTCAAAGCCGCGATGGACGAGGACCTCAACACGCCCATCGCGCTGGCCGTGCTGTTCGAGCTGGCCGCAGAGCTGAACCGCGGCAGCTCGCTGGCCGTCGCGCGCCTGCTGAAGGCGCTGGGTGGTGTCATTGGCATCTTGCAGCAGTCGCCCCAGGCGTACCTGCAAGGTGATGCGGCTTCGGCCGGCGGCCTGGACGTGGCTGGCATCGAGGCGCTCATCGCCGCGCGCACCGAAGCCAAGAAGGCGCGCAACTTCGCCGAGTCCGACCGCATCCGCGACGAACTGGCTGCGCAGGGCGTGGTGCTCAAAGACGGCCCGCAAGGCACGAGCTGGGTGAAGGCCTGATGGGCACGTCCAAATCTTCCGCACCCAAGCCGGTGCTGCCTGACAACGCCGTGCTCGCTGCGAACCTGGTCACGCCCGCGTATTGGGACGAGGCCTGCAAGCACCTGAGCAAGCGCGACCGCGTCATGCGCAAGCTGATCGCCGACCACGGCTCGGCGCGCCTGGAAAGCCGCGGCGATGCGTTCACCACGCTGGCGCGCTCCATCGTGGGTCAGCAAATTTCGGTCAAGGCGGCGCAGTCGGTCTGGGAGCGCCTGTTGGCCGTGCTGGGCCTGCAAGGTGCCGAGGGCAGCAGCCCTGGCAGCGACCGCGGCCCGCTGAGCGCCACCGAACTCCTGACCAAAACACCCGACCAGCTCCGCCAGGCGGGCTTGTCGGCCCGCAAGGTCGAGTACATGCTCGATCTGGCCCGCCATTTCGCCGAAGAGCGCGTCCATGTGGCGCAGTGGCAGGCTTGGGAAGACGAAGCCATCATCGACGAGCTGGTGGACATCCGCGGCATCGGTCGCTGGACGGCCGAGATGTTCCTGATCTTCCACCTGATGCGGCCGAACGTGCTGCCGCTCGACGACCTCGGCCTCATCAAAGGCATCAGCCAGAGTTATTTCAGCGGTGAGCCCGTCTCGCGTGCCGAGGCGCGCGACGTGGCCGAAGCCTGGTCGCCCTTCCGAACGGTGGGCACGTGGTACCTGTGGCGCAGCCTCGACCCCCTTCCCGTGGCCTATTGATTTCTCGATGGCCAGGTGCAGGTCACGAGCCTGAAGCGCCTGGCGGCCACGCTGACACAAAGGAAACAAGCCATGAGCAAACGACACTTCCTCGAATTCGAGCAGCCCATCGCGGAGCTCGAATCCAAGATCGAAGAACTGCGCTATGTGCAGAGCGAATCGGCGGTGGACATCTCCGAAGAGATCGACCGCCTGAGCAAGAAGAGCCAGCAGCTGACCAAAGACATCTATGCCACGCTGTCGCCTTGGCAGGTCTCGCAGATCGCGCGCCATCCGCAGCGCCCCTCCACGCTGGACTACCTCAACGAGCTGTTCACCGATTTCCAGGAAATGCACGGTGACCGCCATTTCGCCGATGACCTGTCCATCGTCGGCGGCCTGGCCCGTTTCAACGGCATGCCCTGCATGGTGCTGGGCC
>JAVLFO010000423.1:0-4226 GCA_046052805.1 Aquabacterium sp.
CCGTTGTCTGCGAAAATTCTGCCATGCACACCATGCCAGACGCCGCCTCACCCCCATCTTTGCTGATTGAGCGGGGTGCCAGCCTGCGTGCCTTCAACACCTTTGGCCTGCCTGCGCTGGCCCAAACGCTGGTGAAAGTGCGGTCTGAGGCCGATGTCAAAAAGGTGGTGAACCACCCCGAGCTGGGTCGCGCGCCCAAGTTCATCCTGGGTGGCGGCAGCAACCTGGTGCTCACGCAAGACGTGAACCTGTGCGTTCTCAAGGTCGAGATCAAGGGCATTCGCTTGCTGGCAACGCGTGACGACGCCCACATCGTGGAAGTGGGCGCCGGCGAGTCCTGGCACGACACGGTGCGCTGGTGCCTGGACCAAGGCTTGAGCGGCCTGGAGAACATGGCCTTGATCCCGGGCACGGTGGGTGCCTCGCCGGTGCAAAACATCGGCGCCTACGGCGTGGAGCTCAAAGACCGCTTTGAATCGCTGGATGCCGTCGACATGGTCACGGGCCGCACGGTGACGCTCGATGGCGATGCCTGTGGCTTTGGCTACCGCGACAGCATCTTCAAGCGCCACCTGGCCGGCAAAAGCGTGATCACGCGTGTGCGCCTGCGCCTGCCACGCCCGTGGGTGCCTGTGCTGGGCTATTTAGAGCTCGAGCGCAAGATGGCCGAGACCGGCATCACGCAGCCCGAGGCCCGCCAGATTTTTGACTGGATCTGCGAAGTGCGCCGCGCCAAGCTGCCCGACCCCGCCGTGATTGGCAACGCCGGCAGCTTCTTCAAGAACCCTGTGGTGACGCCCGAGCAGTGCCGCGACATCATTGGCCGCGACCCCGAGATCGTGCACTACCCGCTCGACGACGGCACCTTCAAACTGGCCGCTGGCTGGATGATCGATGCCTGCGGCTGGAAGGGCAAGTCGATTGGCCGCGCAGGGGTGTATGAGCGCCAGGCGCTGGTGCTGGTCAACCGGGGTGGCGCCAGTGGCGCCGAGGTCGTGACGCTGGCCAGGGCGATCCAAGAAAGCGTCTACGGCCGCTTTGGCATCCGTCTGGAGCCCGAGCCCGTCGTGGTCTGAGCCTGCGTCACCCAGCAACAGCGGGCAAGACCAGTTCGGCGCGCAAGCCGCCCTCGGGGCGGTTGCTCAAACAGACGCTGGCGCCATTGCGCTGCGCCAACTCGCGGGCGATGTAGAGCCCCAAGCCCACGCCGCCGGTGTCGCGACTGCGCGAGGCATCCAGACGCACAAAGGGTTTGAACAGCGACTCGATCAGATCCGGCGCAATGCCAGGCCCCGCATCGTCAATGGTGATGCGCACCTGAGGCTGCGCCTGCCCGGCCGTTGGGGCCATCAGGCTGACCTGCACGTCGGCGCGATGGCCGTAGCGCAAGGCGTTGCTGATCAGGTTGCTCAAGACACGTTTGAAGGCCACAGGCTGCACACGCACGATGGCGGGCACCCCGGTGGCACAAGCGGCCTCACCCGTGTCTTGCAGGTCGTCGGCCATGGCCTGCACCATGGCGAGCACGTCCACGCTTTTCACAGCCTCCTGGCGTCGCTCTTCGTTCATCGCGTCCAGCACCGCGTCGATCATGGCGTTGATGTCTTGCACATCGGCCACACAGCGCTCGGCCGTGGGATCAGGGAGCAGCTTTTCAAGGCGCAGACGCAGGCGCGTCAATGGGGTGCGCAGGTCATGCGAGACCGCAGCCATCATCAGGCTGCGCTGCGCAAACTGGTCCTGCAGACCACGGGCCATGTCGTTGAAGACCTGGGCGGTTTGGCGCACCTCTTGCGGCCCCTGTGACGCGTCGAGCAAGGGCAGCGCGCCGCCATGGCCCACGGCGCGTCCCAAGCCCTGAGACGCCGTGGCCAGCTTGCGCATGGGCGCCGTCAGCCAACGCGCACCGAGCCAAGCGGCCAGCCCCATGACCGCAAAGCGCGCGAGGTAGTCGAGCCACAACATGGGTGGGGGGCCGCCATGGAAATCAAGTGGCGGGCGATCGCCGGGGCGTGGCCTGCCGATCAAACCGGGTGGCATCGAGGGCATCAAAAGGCCCGCAGGGGCATGCGCGAACTGCCCATGCCCGTCGGGACCCAATCGTCCGCCCGTGGCCAGCCAAAAGCCAAAGAGGTGGCTCAGCACCAAGGTGGCCCACAGCAGCACAAACAGGCGTTTGCTGAGCGTGTCTGCCCACACCGAGCGCCATTGGGTGAGGCACCATTGCTTCATGTAGTCACCTGGGTGGCAAACACATAGCCTTCGCCGCGGATCGTGCGCACCAAGCCATCGGCCCGGCCTGCATCTCGCAGCTTTTGTCGCAAGCGCGAGATGGTCAGGTCGACACTGCGATCGCTCACTTCAGCGCCTGGCTGGTGCGACAACTCGATCAGTCGCTCACGCGACAAGACCTGGTTAGGGTGATCGACCAGCGCCGACAAGAGCGTGAACTCGGCGCGAGACAAGTCCACCATGGTCTGCTCAGGTGAGCAGAGTTGGCGCTTGACGCGGTCAAAGGTCCAGCCCGAAAAACGCACGACACCTTGCAGGTCAGCAGACCGGTAGCCCCCTGCCGCACCGGTGCGGCGCAACACCGCATGGATGCGGGCGACCAGCTCACGCGGCTCGAAGGGTTTGCCCAGGTAGTCGTCGGCGCCCACTTCCAAGCCCACCACCCGGCTGACGGGGTCGCCGTGCGCGGTCAGCATGATGATGGGCAACTGTGAATGGCCGCGCACCTCGCGACACACATCCAGGCCATGGCCATCGGGCAGCATCAGGTCGAGCAGCATCACGTCAAAAGGCTGGGCCTTGAGCGCCTCTCGCATGCCTTGCGCACTGTGGACGGGCGTCACGGTCATGCCATAGCCGGACAGGTAAGCACTGACCAGCTCACGGATCTCGACATCGTCTTCAACCAACAGGCAATGGACCACCACACACTCGCTGCATCAAGGGCACAGTGCGCAGGATACCAATCTGAATCAAGCGACAACAGCGGGCGACTCCGCCTTCACAAGACTTCACCCAAGCGCCCGAAGTGGACACAAATGGACATGAAAAAAGCGCCTGCATGAGGCGCTTTCGTGGGCTCTTTGAGGAGGAAAGGCAGATCAGCCGAAGTGGCAGATGTAGTGGTAAGGCTCGCCTTCGACCTTGATCTCGAACGACGAGTCGCCAGGCACGTTGTAGCTTTCGCCAGGGCCGTAGCTCTTCCATTCGGTTTCGCCCTTGAGCTTGATGCTGCAACGGCCCGCCACGGTTTCCATGATCTCAGGGGCACCGGTGTTGAAGGTCAAGGCTGCAGGCAAGATCACGCCGACCGACTTGCGAACGCCATCGGCGAGGGTCACGGTGTGCGAGACGCACTTGCCGTCAAAGTACACATTGGCTTGCGTGGCAACGGTGCCAGCGAGGGTGGTGGTGGTCATGTGGATGTCTCCGGGGATTACTTGGCGGCCTTCTTGGCGGCAGGCTTGGCTGCCACCTTCACGGCAGGCTTGGCGGCAGGCTTGGCTGCTGCTTTCTTGGCAGCAGGCTTGGCCTTGGCGCCAGCTGCGCGCGCAGCCTTCACGTTGGCACCGATGCGCAGGCGCAGGGCGTTGAGCTTGATGAAGCCAGCCGCGTCGGCCTGGTTGTAGGCGCCGCCGTCGTCGTCGAAGGTCGAGATCTTCATGTCGAAGAGCGAGTCCGACTTCGATTCGCGGCCGACCACCATCATCGTGCCCTTGTAGAGCTTCACGCGGACCTTGCCGTTCACGGTCTTCTGCGAGTCGTCGATCAGGACCTGCAGGAGCTTCCTCTCCGGGCTGAACCAGTAGCCGTTGTAGATGAGGCGCGCGTAGCGCGGCATCAGGTCGTCCTTGAGCGAGAGCACCTCGCGGTCCATCGTGATGGACTCCATCGCCCGGTGCGCCTTCCACATGATCGTGCCGCCGGGGGTTTCGTAGCAGCCGCGCGACTTCATGCCGACGTAGCGGTTTTCGACGAGGTCGAGGCGGCCGATGCCGTGCTTGCCGCCGAGGCGGTTGAGCTCGGTCAGCACGGCCGCGGGCGACAGCTTCTTGCCGTTTACCGCAACGATGTCACCGCGCGCAAACGTGAGCTCGACCACCTCCGGCTTGTTCGGGGCCGTCTCGGGGGAGACGGTCAGGCGCCACATCGAATCCTCGGGTGCGAAATTCGGATCCTCGAGGATGCCGCCCTCATACGAGATGTGCAGGAGG
>JAVLFO010000424.1:0-1570 GCA_046052805.1 Aquabacterium sp.
CGGGCCATCTTCTCGCCCGGTGTCAGTGCGGACCAGGGGTGGGTGTCTTTGCCGCTGGTGGCCGTGTAGATGCGGCTGGCTCGCGTCACTTGAGTCTTCACCACCCGTTCCTGCGCAACGTCCACAAGCGAGACACGGAAGTGCGTGAAGGCGGCCAGGTAGCCGAATGCGGAGTCGCTGGTATTGGCGATCTTCACCGGCATCGTCATGTCCACGTAGTAGCCCAGGCCGTCCAGCGCGCCGGTGCTCTCCGTCATGTTGGAAAAACGGATGTCGGCCTCGGCACGGTAGCGCGAGAACAGCAGGAGGTGGGTGGACTTGCGCTCCTTCAGCGCTTCCTTCAGGTCGTCTGGAATGGAGAGTCTTCCGCCCTCGGTGATGATGGGGAAGCCAAAGAACGTCGAGTCCGAGGGCGCCAGCAGCCAGATGTCGCTGGCAGAGCCAGACTTCTTCAGCTGCGCCTTGGCACCCAGCAGGAAAACCTTGTCCATGGCGCCGTCTGGTACGTCAATGCGCTGCACACGGTTGCTGTTCGCGATGCTGCCGACGGACGGCTGGTAGCTCACCACGCTCACTTGCCGTGCCACTTCGGAGATCACTGCATAGGCGCGCGGTGGCGTTTGCGCCAGAGCGGCGAAAGTAGACAGGGTGGCGCAGGCGGCCAGGAGCCAACGGCGAATCGCGTCGAACATGGGTTCCCTCGGGGACTTGGGGGCCGCAGGATATACCAGCCCTTTGGGCGTTAGAAAATGGCTGAAAATCAGACAAAGAATTCAGTCTGCTTGTATGAACAACCATCTCTTTTTTCAAGTAGTGACTTAAAAACAGTCAGCAGACACGCCTTTGGCATCGAATTCTCAAGCAAATCATAGGGTTTGCACCAATATTGGGCATCGGGCATGGCGCTTGCGAGCAGGCTGCTTGCACAGAAGGAGACACCATGCACCGTCGCACCCTACCCTTGACACTGGCAGCCATGACCCTGGCTTGCCTGGCAGCGCCCGCAATGGCCCAGGCCGGCAAGGACTTCAAGATCGCACTCATCAGCGGCAAGACCGGCCCGCTGGAGGCCTATGCCAAGCAGACCATCGTCGGCTTCAACCTGGGCCTGGAATACGCCACCGGCGGCACCATGACGGTGGCCGGGCGCAAGCTGGTCGTCATCGAGAAGGACGACCAGGGCAAGCCTGACGTGGGCAAGGCCGCGTTGGCCGCCGCCTACGCCGACGACAAGGTCGACATCGCCGTGGGCACCACCGGCAGCCCCGTGGCCCTGGCCATGCTGCCCGTGGCCGAGGAATACAAGAAGCTGCTGCTGGTGGAGCCGGCCGTGGCCGACAGCATCACCGGCGACAAGTGGAACAAGTACATCTTCCGCACCGGCCGCAATTCCAGCCAGGACGCCGCCGCCAATGCCGCCGCGCTGGACCTGGCCGGCAACGTGGTGGCCATCCTGGCCAACGACAACGCCTTTGGCCGCGACGCCGTCAAGGCCAGCAAGGACTTTACCAAGAAGGCCAAGGTCGTGCACGAGGAATACCTGCCCGCGGCCACCAGCGACTTCACCGCC
>JAVLFO010000425.1:0-2949 GCA_046052805.1 Aquabacterium sp.
ACCACGGCCGGCACCGTGGTGTTTGAAAACGCCTACTTCCAGCTGATCGAGTACACGCCGATCACGCCGAAGGTGCACGAGACCCCCTTCTTGTTCGTGCCACCCTGCATCAACAAGTTTTACATCCTCGACCTGCAGCCGGACAACTCCGTGGTGCGCTACCTGCTGTCGCAAGGTCACCGTGTCTTCATGGTTAGCTGGGTGAATGCCGACGAGAGCCTGGCCAAGTCCACCTGGGATGACTACGTCGAGCAGGGCGTGATCAAGGCCATCAATGTCACCCGCGACATTGCCAACGTCGATCAAATCAATGCCTTGGGCTTTTGCGTGGGCGGCACATTGCTGGCCACGGCGCTGGCCACACTGGCCGCCCAGGGCGAAAAGCCCGTGGCCAGCCTCACGCTGTTGACCACCTTCTTGGACTTCGTCAACACCGGCACCATGGACGTCTTTGTGGATGAGGCCATGGTCAGCATGCGCGAGATGACCTTGGGCCCCAACAGCCCACAGGGCGGTGGCTTGATGAAGGGCGGCGATCTGGCGGCCACGTTCTCGTTCTTGCGCGCCAACGACCTGGTGTGGAACTACGTGGTGGGCAACTACCTCAAGGGTGAAATGCCGCCGGCCTTTGACCTGCTTTACTGGAACAGCGACAGCACCAACCTGCCAGGCCCGATGTACACCTGGTACCTGCGCAACACCTACCTTGAAAACAAGCTGTGCAAGCCAGGTGCGGTGTCGGTGCTGGGCCAAGCGCTCGACATGCGTTTGCTGGACATGCCGACCTTTGTGTATGCCTCGCGTGAAGACCACATCGTGCCTTGGGACAGCGCTTACGCCTCCACGCAAGTGGTGCAGGGCGACTGCACCTTTGTGCTGGGCGCGTCTGGGCACATTGCCGGTGTGATCAACCCGCCCGAGAAGAAAAAGCGCAGCCATTGGGTTGCACCCAAGCTGGCACGAGGCTTGCCAGCGACAGCCCAGTCTTGGTTCGCTCAAGCGCAAGAACACCCGGGCAGCTGGTGGCCTGTGTGGTCGCAATGGCTGGCCAGCCATGCCGGTGGCATGCAAGCCGCGCCGAAACAACCAGGCAACAAGCAGTACCCCGCCATCGAAGCCGCGCCAGGGCGATACGTCTTGCGCAAGGCCTGAGTTTGCCCGCCACAAGCGGGTTTGGTCCACACCTCTGAAGGAGACACACATGACCGACATCGTCATCGTTGCCGCAGCGCGAACCGCCGTGGGCAAGTTTGGTGGTACCTTGGCCAAGACCCCGGCCTCTGAGCTTGGCGCAGCCGTCATCTCAGACCTGCTCAAGCGCACGGGTCTGGCAGGTGATCAGATCAGCGAAGTGATCCTGGGGCAGGTGCTTCAAGCGGGCACCGGGCAAAACCCTGCGCGCCAGGCGGTCATCAAATCTGGTCTGCCGCAGGGCGTGCCGGCCTTCACCATCAACAAGGTGTGCGGGTCTGGCTTGAAGGCCGTCATGCTGGCTGCGCAGGCCATCCGCGACGGCGATGCCGACATCGTGATTGCCGGTGGGCAAGAGAGCATGAGCCTGTCGCCGCACGTCTTGCCCAACTCGCGCGAGGGGCAGCGCATGGGCAACTGGCAGCTGGTCGACACCATGGTCAACGATGGCCTCTGGGACGTCTACAACCAGTACCACATGGGCATCACCGCTGAAAACGTGGCCAAGCAATATGGCATCAGCCGTGCAGACCAAGACGCTCTCGCGCTGGCTTCGCAGCAAAAAGCCGCAGCCGCCCAGGACGCCGGCCGCTTCAAAGACGAGATCGTCCCGATCTTGTTGCCCCAGAAAAAGGGCGATCCGCTGGTGTTTGACGCCGACGAGTTCATCAACCGCAAGAGCAATGCCGATGCGCTGGCTGGCTTGCGTCCCGCATTTGACAAGGCCGGCAGTGTGACGGCGGGCAATGCATCAGGCCTCAACGACGGTGCGGCCGCCGTGATGGTCATGAGCGCCGATCGTGCGCAGCAATTGGGCTTGAAGGTGCTGGGCCGCATTGCGTCGTATGCCAGCGCTGGCTTGGACCCTGCTTACATGGGTATGGGTCCCGTGCCCGCCTCGCGTCGTGCGCTGGAGCGAGCTGGCTGGAGGCCCGCCGACCTCGACCTGCTCGAAATCAACGAAGCCTTCGCCGCGCAAGCCTGCGCTGTCCACAAAGAGATGGGCTGGGACACCAGCAAGGTCAACGTCAACGGTGGCGCCATCGCCATTGGCCACCCGATCGGCGCCTCGGGCTGCCGCATCCTGGTGACGCTGCTGCACGAGATGCAAAAGCGCGATGCCAAGAAGGGCATCGCCTCGCTGTGCATCGGCGGCGGCATGGGCGTGGCGCTGACCGTCGAGCGTTGAGCGCCGTCAAATGATCCCGGCCCGGGCAGGGCGAACCCGGTTGACCGGCCGACGCCGAACCGACACCCTGCCGCCTGGGCCATCCCTTTTTCAGGTCTACACAGGAGCGAGAACATGAGTCAAAAAGTTGCATACGTCACCGGCGGCATGGGCGGCATCGGCACCGCCATCTGCCAGCGTCTGGCCAAGGATGGTTTCAAGGTCATCGCCGGCTGCGGCCCCAGCCGCGATTTCACCAAGTGGCTGGACGAGCAAAAGGCCCTGGGCTACAGCTTCTACGCCTCGGTGGGCAATGTGGCCGACTGGGACAGCACCGTTGAGGCCTTCAGCAAGGCCACGGCCGAGCACGGCGCCATTGACGTGCTGGTGAACAACGCCGGCATCACCCGTGACCGCATGTTCCTGAAGATGTCGGTGGACGACTGGAAGGCCGTGATCGACACCAACCTCAACAGCATGTTCAACGTCACCAAGCAGGTGGTGCCGGGCATGGTGGAAAAGGGCTGGGGCCGCATCATCCAGATCAGCTCGGTCAACGGTGAGAAGGGCCAGTCGGGCCAGACCAACTA
>JAVLFO010000426.1:0-3667 GCA_046052805.1 Aquabacterium sp.
TTGGCGTGACTTACGTCGGCTTCAAGAAGTAAACACCCCCTGTGGCCACAGGGGCGGCCTCAGCCCCTGCGAGGAGTGATCCATGAACAAGTTGAAAGCGCGCTTCAGCGCGCTGGACCGACTGTCAACAGGTGGCAAGCTGGGCTTGTCTTTCATGACCTTGCTGGCGCTGACGATCGTGCTGGGCGGGGCATCCCTGTGGGCGCTCTCGCGGGTACACCAAGCCGCCGACGAACTGGCACACCGCTGGTTGCCAGGCGCAGGGCATCTCGCCGCCGTGCGTGCAGCCATGCTGGAGTACCGCACCTTTGAGGTCAAGCACACGACGGCGGCCGATGCCGGCTACATGGCCGAATACGAAGAAAAAATGACCTCGGCCCTGCAATTGGTGGAGGCCGGACTGAAAGCCCATGGTGCCTTGGGCAGCGACCCAGACGAAGACAAGGTGGAGGCTCAATACAACAAGCATTGGCAGGCCTACATGGACGTCGCCAAGAAAGTGGTGGCGATGGACAAGGCCGGCCAGCAGATTGATGGCAAGGACGTGAGCGAGGGCGCAGGCAAGTCGGAGTTTGACGACGCGGTGACCGCCCTCGACAAGCTGTCTGCCATGGGCTTTGAACGCGGCGCGCAGGCTGCAGAATTGTCAGCGGCCTTGTACAAACAATCGCAGCTTGGCGTGGGCAGCGTGACCTTGTGCATCGTGCTGCTGGGCGTGGTCTTGGCCATGGCACTGACACGCAACCTGCTGCGGCAGCTGGGTGGCGAGCCGCGCCATGCCACCGAGTTGCTCAAGGCGGTGGCGGCAGGCGATTTGGCTCGGCCGATCCACCTCAAACCGGGCGACACGACCAGCCTGATGGCCTGCCTCAAATCGATGCAAGAAAGCTTGGCCCAGGTGGTCTCGTCGGTGCGGGCCAGTTCAGACAGCGTGGCCACGGCCAGTGCCGAGATCGCCCAAGGCAACAACGACCTGTCGGGACGGACCGAGCAGCAAGCCAGCGCCTTGCAGCAGACAGCTGCCTCGATGGACGAGCTGGGCGCCACCGTGACGCAAAACGCCGACAACGCGCGGCAAGCCAATGACATGGCGCAGCGCGCCAGCGCGGTGGCCGAACAAGGCGGGCAAACCGTGAACGACGTGGTGCAGATGATGCGGGGCATCAACGACAGCTCGCGTCGCATCGCCGACATCACTGGTGTGATTGATGGCATCGCGTTCCAGACCAACATCTTGGCGCTGAACGCGGCGGTCGAGGCAGCGCGTGCCGGCGAGCAAGGCCGCGGCTTTGCCGTGGTGGCCAGCGAGGTTCGATCGCTGGCGCAACGCTCGGCCACCGCGGCCAAGGAAATCAAGAGCCTGATCACGTCGAGCGCAGAGCAAATCCAGCAAGGCTCCGCTCAGGTGGACAGGGCCGGCGCGACGATGGAAGAGGTGGTACGCGCCATTCAGCGTGTGACCGAGATCGTCAACGAGATCTCACTGGCCAGCCAAGAGCAGCGCTCGGGCGTGGGCCAAGTGGGCGGCGCCATCACACAGATGGACCAGGCCACGCAGCAAAACGCGGCACTGGTGGAGCAAAGCGCTGCGGCCGCAGAGAGTCTGCGTCACCAGGCGCAACAGCTGGTCGATGCGGTGGCCGTGTTCAAGCTGCACGCCTGATCACCGCCCACCAGCCCTCATGGCATGGCCAAGGCTTGGTCGGCCATGCGGGCCAGCGTGGCGTCCAAGCGCTGCAGGAAGCCGGCGATGTCGGCCTCTGAGGTTTCGGCCAGCTGCCATGAGGTGGCGGCAAACAAGCGGCCATTGAGCTCGGCCAGCACAGGCAAGGGCGAGATGCTGCTGACCGACGTCAACAGCTCTTCTGCACGCACTGTGGCATCGGCGGGGTTGATGATGTTGGCATCGCCAAAGCTGGTGGGGTGCACGCTGATGCGGGGCAGCTTGTGCGCGCGCATCAGCTTCCAGCCGATGTGCCCGATCAAGGTGCGACCCAACCAGGGCATGGCCTCTTCGATGAGGTAGGTCCAACACATCTCGCGGTCAGCGTAGCGTGCCTGGCCTTCTTTGATGGACGCATCGATGGCGCGCACACGCTCCTGCAATGGCTTTCGGGCGTTTTGCTCGATCACCAAAAAAGCACCCACGTGGTTGCCCAGCAGGGGGCCGTGTCCGGCGGACTCGGGGTAATAGCGCCTGAGGTTGACCGAGATGCGGATGACCGCCGCAGCCTTGGGATCGTCGGGCGCCTGATCCAAAAAGGTTTGCGCATAGGCCGAGATCACGAAGGTGTTGACCGACACCCCCAGCTTGCGCGCGGCCTGGCGCATGCGGTCGGTCGAGGTCGACATCACATGGTGCTTCAGGCCCGTGACCGAGAAATGCGCGCCCAACCGGGTGGGCACCTGTTGCACGTTCACGCTGGCCAACAGCTTCGATTGCGCCAGCTTGTGTTGCCGCGAGCGCCACACCTTGACGGGCCATTGCCACCAGTGCACAGGGGCGATTGCTCCCAGCATGGATGGCGCCTCAATGGGCATTGGCAGGATGGGCTGGCCATTGAGCCCGCGCACCACCTGCTGCATCAACTGCATCACGCTGAGCCCGTCGGCAAAAATGTGGTGCACACCAAAGATCAAAGCGGGACGTTGCGGATGCGGCGCAAAGCGCAAGCGCGCACCCATACCGCGCTCAAGGGGAATGACCTCGTTGATGAGGTCGCGGTGCCAGGCCTCGAGGGCGACAGGGTCGTCGATGTTGATGTGGCGATCAACCCGGAAGGCGTGCGCGAACAGCTGGTCCACCACCGGGCCATCGGGCACGATGCGAAAGTGGTACTGGTGCGAACCGGGCTCCACCGCCGCTCGCAGCTTGGGGTAGGCCGTGACCAGCTCACGCAAGACGCGGCGCATCTGGGCCTCGTCGATCGGCGCGTTGAAACGCAGCAAATAGCCTTGCAGCATGGTGGCTGCCAGCCCCTCGATGGCCACATAGGCATGCTCGGTGCGGTTGAGAGGGACGACGTCGTCTGTGATGAAAGCCATGAACGGATGCTGCCACGCACATGTCCTGAGGCAGATCATGGCTTGTGCGGGGCTCCCCCTCAAATGAGAGGGGCCGACTGCCTACAATGCACAGATGACTGCAGCCTCGCCCTCCCCTTCGTCGATGGCCTTGCCACCGCTGGCCAACGACACCTTTTTGCGCGCCTGCTTGCGCCTGCCCACCCCGCACACGCCTGTGTGGCTGATGCGTCAGGCGGGTCGCTACTTGCCCGAGTACCGCGCCACGCGCGACAAGGCAGGCAGCTTCATGGGCTTGGCCACCAACAAGGAGGCCGCTTGTGAGGTGACGCTGCAACCGCTGGACCGCTACGCGCTGGACGCATCCATCTTGTTCAGCGACATCCTGACGGTGCCCGACGCCATGGGCTTGGGCCTGAGCTTTGCGGCTGGTGAAGGCCCCAAGTTCGCCTCGCCCGTGCGCGATGAAGCGGCCGTGGCCAAGTTGGCCGTGCCCGACATGGCCAAGCTGCAGTACGTGTTCGACGCCGTTGACACCATCCGCAAGGCCTTGTCTGACGCCCATGGCGTGGGCCGCGTGCCATTGATCGGCTTTCCTGGCAGCCCGTGGACACTGGCGTGCTACATGGTCGAAGGCGGCGGC
>JAVLFO010000427.1:0-6208 GCA_046052805.1 Aquabacterium sp.
GAGCAGGTGTCGTCGGCTGCGCAGGAGGCCGAGAAAGCCGCCGAACAAGCGGCGTCGGCCGCACGCCAGCAGTCGCAAGGTGCCGAAGAGCTGTCGGCCGCCATCGAGGAAATCGCCTCGCTGGCCGACGAGCTGCAAAGCAACTGAGCGGCGGAGCGCGCCGGCGTGGCGCATGCCACCCACGCGTCTGTGTGTGACCCTTGAACCATGAGGAGGTGCGCCATGAGCGACCCCACCCACAGCGACCCAGACGTGGTCGAGACCGATGACGACCTTGGTCCCGACAACCAGTTCGTGACCTTCGCCGTGGCCGGCGAGATGTTTGCCGTGCCCATGGGCCCAGTGCAAGAGATCATCCGCGTGCCCGATGTGGCCCGTCTGCCGCTGGCCCCGTCCACGCTCGATGGTTTGGCCAACCTGCGCGGTCGCGTCCTGCCCATCATCAACCTGCGCCGCTTGTTCAATTGCGAACCCCGCGCGCTGGACGATGCCACCCGCGCCGTGGTGATCAACCTGGGCCAGCCATTGGGCTTTGTGGTCGACCGCGTGGCCAGCGTGTTGAGCGTCGAGCCCAACGAGATCGAGTCGGCCAGCAGCATCCAGAGCATCGTGGCCGCCGACTTCCTGACCGGCGTGATCAAGCGCCCACGCCCGGACGGCGGTCTGGACCTCTTGATGACGGTGGACTTTGCCAAGCTGGTGGAAAGCCAGTTCGCGGCCATCGGCCATGCCGCCAATGAAGAGGCGCGCGGATTGGGCGGCAGCGCCGACAGCCTGCTCAACGGCGAGCATGCAGAAGACACGGATGTGGTCTCCGACGAGCTGCGCTTGGTGTCGTTCTCGGTGTGGGGCCAGGAATACGCCATCGACATCGCCGACGTGCAAGAAATTGTGCAAGTGCCCGATCACATCACCGCGCTGCCCAATGTGGCGCACCACGTGCTGGGCGTCATCTCGCTGCGCCAGCGCTTGCTGCCCCTGGTGAACCTGCGCGCCATGTTCGGCTTGCCCGACGAGACGCTGAGCGAGCACCACCGCATCGTGGTCATTGCCTTGCCCAACGGGCACCAAGTAGGCCTGGTCACCGACTCGGTCAAAGAGGTGCTCAGCATCCCGCGCGCCCAAGCCGACGACATGCCCGGCATCCTGGCAGAAGACAGCACCATGCAAGAGTTCTCGTCGATTTGCCGCCTTGACGGCGGCAAGCGATTGGTGTCGGTCATTGCCACCGACCGTCTGCTGGGCATGAGCGGCATCCGCGAGGCCATCAACGCCGCCCAAGCCAATGGCGGCCCCATCACAACCGAGGAGTCGAGCATGAGCGAGCGCAATGAGCTGGACGATGGCGACCTCGGCAACGACGACGACACCCAGGTGGTGATCTTCCGTCTGGGTGCCGAAGAGTTTGGTGTGCCCATCATGAGCGTGCAAGAAATCGTGCGGGTGCCCGATGTGCTCACCAAGGTGCCCAAGACGCCGCGTTTCGTTGAAGGTGTGATCAACCTGCGCGGTACCGTGCTGCCCGTGATCGACCAACGCACGCGTCTGGGTATGGACACCATCGAGCGCAACGACCGTCAACGCATCATGGTCTACATGCTGGGCGGGCAACGCACCGGTTTCATCGTGGACTCGGTCGCCGAAGTGCTGCGCATCCCGAAGACACAACTGGCTGCAGCACCCGACATGTCTGACGAACAAAGCCGCCTGATCAGCCAGGTCGCCAAGCTCAATGGCGACAAGCGCTTGGTCATGCTGATCGACCCCAAGCACCTGCTGCAAGGCCGCGAGATGAATGCGGTTTCGCGGATGATGGGTGGCGAAGCCAGGTCAACAGAGGCCGACCACACGCTGGCCCGCGCGGCCTGATCCATGAGGACGGCAGGAGCCACACACGATGCCCAAAGTCCTCATCGTCGACGACTCGGCCTTGATGCGCCGCTTGCTCAGCGCTGTGTTGGGTGAAGCTGGCTACCAAGTGCAAACCGCCAACAACGGCACCGATGGCGTGGAAAAGCTCGTGGCGTGGCAGCCCGATGCCGTGACCCTCGACATCAACATGCCTGTGATGGACGGCCTGACCGCGCTGTCATTGATGATGGCGGCGCGCCCCACCCCCGTGGTGATGGTGTCTTCGCTGACCGAGCAAGGCGCGCTGGCAACCTTCGAAGCCCTGGCACTGGGTGCGGTCGATTACATCGCCAAGCCGGGCGGCACGATCTCTTTGTCCATTGAGGACATTCAGGCACAGCTGCTGGCGAAGGTCAAAGGTGCCCTGCGCGCCAGGCCCAAAGGCATGGCGATCGCACAGCAAGGCGCGGCATCGCCGCGACACAGCAAAGCGCCAAGCCCGTCGCTGCGGACGCCACAAAGGCCCGTCTCTCGCCCCGTCCAAAAGCCGGCGCTCAAGACTGCATCGACATCCAGCAGCGAGGCCAAGTATGGCGGGCTGCAAGTGGTGATGGTGGGGGTTTCAACGGGCGGTCCACGCACGTTGGAAGACATCTTGCCCTTGCTGCCGGCTGACTTTCCGGCTGCGGTGATCGTGGCTCAGCACATGCCGCCCAACTTCACCGACGCCTTTGCCAAACGCATGGACCGGCTGTGCAAGCTGCGCGTGCGCGAGGTGAACGCACCTGTACCTGTCGAGGCCGGCCACATCTACATCGGCCAGGGTGGTACCGACGTGACCCTTGTGGAGCGCTTGGGCCGTCTGGTGGCCACGCCACGGCCCGAAGCCCCTGGCCACCCTTGGCATCCGTCGGTGGATGTGATGGTCGACAGCGCCTTGAAGCTCATGCCCAGCTCACAGATCACCGGCGTGATGCTCACGGGCATGGGCAACGACGGTGCGGACGCCATGAGCCGACTCCATCGCCAGGGCGGTCGCACCATCGCCGAAGCCGAATCCACCGCCGTGGTGTTTGGGATGCCCGCAGAGTTGATTGAAAAAGGGGGCGCCACCGTGGTGTTGCCCAGCCACGAGATCGCACGCCAGCTCACAGGCTGGTTGCTCTGAACCCGAAAGGATGCCCCATGGGATTGCGAAAAGCCTCTGAACCCGCCGGCCTGCGGCGCGTGGAGCCGCGCGACTACATCCGCAACGGTGACGGCCTGATCGAGCAATTGCAAGACCCGGACGTCAGCACACGCCGGTGGGCCGCACGCGATCTGGCCGAACACCCACTCGCCGCATCGGTCTTGTGTGAGCACCTGCACCACGAGATCGACCCTAGCGTGCGCGAAGTGATCTTCACCACGCTGGAGCGCATCGGCGGCCTCACCACCGTGGATGGCGTGTTGCCCTTGTTGCGAAGCGAAGACGCGAACCTGCGCAACAGTGCCATCGGGCTGCTGTCTAGCTTGCCCGACGCCGTGGGACCGCGCATCGAGGCACTGCTGACGGACCACGATGCCGACGTCCGCATTTTCACGGTCAACTTGCTGGGCGACCTCAAGCACGCCGATGTGGGGCGCTGGCTGGCACAAGTGCTCAAGAACGATGCACACATCAACGTGGTGGCAGCAGCCCTGGAAGTCCTCGCGGAAGTGGGCACACACGAATCACTGCCCATCCTCGAAAAAGTGCGTCAACGCTTTGCTGACGACGCTTTCATCGCATTTGCTGCCGATCTGGCCGAGCAACGAATCGAGGCCGCATGAAAGCCGCCGCCGTTGAGAAGGCCACCATCACCGACGCGGACTTTGAAAAGTTCCGCGAGTTCTTTTATCGCAAAACGGGCATCTCCTTTGACACCACCAAGCGCTATTTCGTTGACAAACGCTTGATTGAGCGCATCGAAGCCACTGGCTCCAATGGCTTTCGCGACTACTTCGTCAAGCTGCGTTTTGAGGCATCGGGCGACGAGATGCAGGCGCTCGTCAACACCATGACGGTCAACGAGACCTACTTCTTCCGCGAGCACTACCAGTTCGACTGCATGGTCAATCACATGCTCGACGAGGTAGCCGAACGCATCCGGCCTGGCGGGCGCATCCGGATCTGGTCCATCCCGTCGTCCACCGGCGAAGAGCCCTACTCGATCGCCATCTACTTGCTAGAACGCTGGCCCAAGATCAACCAGTACGACGTCGAGATCCTGTCGTCAGACATCGACACCACCGTGCTGGAGGCTGCGCAGCGTGGCGTGTATTCACCGCGTTCGGTGGCCAACTTGCCCAAGCCCTATCTGGCCAAGTACTTCAAGGCCCATGGGGACGGCGACTGGCGTATCTCGCGTGACCTGGTTGACGCGGTCGATTTCAGCCGCGTCAACCTCAGCGACCCGATGGACACGCGCCGCTACCGCGACATCGACATCGTGTTTTGCCGCAACCTCTTGATCTACTTTGACGACCACTCCAGGCGGGTGGCCGCCGATGCGATCTCCGACGCTCTGCGACCCGGTGGCTTTGTTTGCCTGGGCCACTCTGAGTCGATGAGCCGCATGTCATCCCTGTTCACCGTGCGTCGCTTCCCTGATGCCATGGTCTACCAAAAGCCTCTGGAGGTCTCACGATGAGCCGCATCCTTGTAGTTGACGACGCCGCCACGGTGCGCATGTACCACCGCAAGATCCTGGGCGATGCGGGCTGGACCACAGACGAGGCCATCAACGGCCTGGAAGCCCTCGAGAAGGTGCACAACCAGCCTGGCGATGAACCGTTCGATCTGTTCGTGGTCGACATCAACATGCCCAAGATGGATGGCTACACCTTTGTGCGCGAGCTGCGCCGCTATGTCACCGCGCACCAAGCGCCCGTGATGATGGTTTCCACTGAAGCGCAAGCGCAAGACACCTATGTGGCCTTCGACGCCGGCGCCAACTGCTACCTCGTCAAGCCTGCCAAACCGCAAGAGCTGGTGTTGACCGCCGCCTTGTTGCTGGGCGACCGCGACGCTGCCCTCAAGGCCGCGCAAGGAGTCAAAGCATGAACCAGACCGAACTGCTGGACCAATTCATTCTGGAGGCGCGCGAGTGCCTGGAGCAGATCAGCCACCGCCTGCTGGAAGTCGAAAAGCGGCCGCATGACAGCGACCTTCTCAATGACCTCTTTCGCCTGGTGCATACCCTCAAAGGCAACTGTGGCTTATTTGAGTTCAAGCCACTCGAGCGTGTGGTGCACGCTGGCGAAGACCTCCTGGACCGCGTTCGCAATGGCACCTTGAGCTACAGCGACCGCATGGCGGACGCCTTGCTCGAGATGCTGGACTTTGCTGTGCAGATGATCGATGAGATCGAAGAGAACGGGCGCATAGATGACCAGGCCGATGGTCGCTCACACACCGTTGCGACCGAGTTGCGCGCTTTGCTGCAAGCCAAGACCCCCCATACCGCCACGACGCAGCCAGCCACAGCCGAGCCATCAGCCGCACCCATGGCGTGCGTTGCGGCCGCGTCCGCGCCCAATGGCACGGCGCCTGACTGGCTCTCTGTGATTCCAGCCGACGTGCTGGCTGCTTACCCCGACGCCGTCGCTTGGCGCTACGCACCCGAAGCCGAATGCTTCTTTAAGGGCGAAGACCCTTGGCTGCTGGCCAAGCAAACGCCCGCCACCGTGCACCTGCACCTGGACGCACAATCGCCATGGCCTGAGGCCGAAGCGCTCGACTGCTACCAATGCAACTTGCTGGTGGTGGGGGTGAGCGATACCTCCTTGGCTTACCTCAACGAGCACTACCGCTGCGTTGCGGAACAAGTCGAGTTCTTCGAGCTCAAGGCCCTACCGGCACCACACGTCCAACCCCTGGCGACGGGGGCTTTAGCAGACTCCGCGTCCCTGGCTCCGGCGCCAGGCAGTGCGGCCATGCGCCGCCGGGCCCTGCAGTTGTGGCAAGACCAGCTGGCGTTGCTGGCCCGTCCTGGCTTGAACGTGGGCACCTTGAGTTCGGTGCGAATCGCCTTGCGCGGCCTCTTACACAGCTTGGGAGACGAAGCGGCGCGCCTGGCCGCAGCTGATTTACAAACGCTGCCGGGCACCGTCTCTGCCGTGGCCTTGGTGGGCTGGGCCACCGCGCACGCCCCAAAAGCTGAGACAGGTTCAGAGGCCGTCGCAGGGCAGGCTGTCACCCCAACGGTCCATTCCGACACCAACGCTGACGCATCCTCGGGCGCCGTATTTTCAACATCCGATGGCGTCAGGCGCGGGGGCAATACCGGCTCCGGCGCTGGGGCAACGGGTGGAGAGGATCTGTCTCTTATACACA
>JAVLFO010000428.1:0-2392 GCA_046052805.1 Aquabacterium sp.
ATGGCGTCTAGCACGTCGTACTCGGGCAGGCTGTCTTGGTCGGTTTGGTCCGGACGCAACTCGGCCGACGGAGGGCGCGTGATGATGCGTTCAGGGATGGGCTCGACCAGGCCTGCCGCCTTGGCTTGCTCGTTGCGCCAGCGCGAGAGGCGGTACACCAGGGTCTTGGCCAGGTCTTTGATGACGGCAAAACCACCTGCCATGTCGCCATACAGCGTGCAGTAGCCCGTGGCCATTTCGCTCTTGTTGCCGGTGGTCAGCACAATGGCGCCGGTTTTGTTCGACAGGGCCATCAGCAAGGTGCCCCGAATGCGCGCCTGGATGTTCTCTTCGGTGGTGTCCTCGGGGCGGCCTTCGAACAAAGGCTTCAGAGACAATTTGAAGGCATCGAACTCGGGCGCGATGGCGATTTCGTCGTGGCGAACGTTCAAGCGGTCGGCCATGTCCTTGGCGTCGATCCAGGAGATGTCGGCCGTGTAGGGCGACGGCATCATCACCGTGCGGACTTTGTCTGCGCCCAGGGCATCAACGGCGATGGCCAGCACCAGGGCCGAGTCGATGCCGCCCGACAAACCAATGATGGCGCCGGGGAAGCCATTTTTGCCGAGGTAGTCGCGCACACCGGTCACCAGTGCCGCCCAGATCTCGGCCTCGCTGGACATGGGCTGAGCGATGGGGCCTGTGACTTGCCCATCGGGTTGCAGCATCAAGACCAGCGTGGCCGCTTCAAAGCTGGGCGCGCGGGCGGCGACCACGCCATCGGCGTCGACCGCGAAAGAGGCGCCATCGAACACGACCTCGTCTTGCCC
The DNA here is from genome assembly GCA_046052805.1 of Aquabacterium sp. Taxonomy (GTDB): domain Bacteria; phylum Pseudomonadota; class Gammaproteobacteria; order Burkholderiales; family Burkholderiaceae_C; genus Aquabacterium. The sequence continues at coordinate 810 of JAVLFO010000428.1, forward strand.
GCCGACCATGTGGGCATACACCAGCGGCAGGCCCAGGGCGCGGGCACGCTCGCCCATGCGCGCCTCGCGCTCGGCCAGTTTGCCGGCGTGGAAGGGCGAGGCGTTGAGCACCACCAAGGCTTGTGCGCCTTGCGCGGCAGCGGCCTGGGCCGGCTCGTCGAACCAGGCGTCTTCACACACCAGCAGGCCCACGCGCCAGCCAAGCACGTCCACCACGACCGGCCCTAAACCAGCTTCGCGGCCGCTGACGAAATAGCGTCGCTCGTCAAAGACTTGGTAGTTGGGCAGTTCGCGCTTGGCGTAGCTGGCCACCACCTGGCCGGCGGCAATGAGGCTGGCGGCATTGAGGCGGCGCGGGATGGACCATGAACGGGTGCGAACGTCGTCGCCCAGGCCTTGCAGGCCGCTCATGGGGTGTCCCAAGACCAAGTGAAGCTCGGGCAAGTCGGCCAAAGCCACAGCAATGCGTTGCGCGGCCTCGTCGCACGCTTGCATGAAGGCGGGCCGAAGCAGCAGGTCTTCAGGGGGGTAGCCGCACAGGGCCATTTCAGGTGTCACCACCAAACGGGCACCTTGAGCGTACGCTTGGCGGCTGGCGTCGATGATGGCTTGGGCGTTGCCCGAGAGGTCACCGACGATGGGATTGAATTGCAGCAACGCCACGCTCAAAGCTTGGGCGGGGCGGACAGCAGACGACACAGCATTCATGGACAAGCTTCACACAGTGGGGGCGGCAAGCGATGTGGCCGCACAGACCCGCATGGTACCGGCCCTGACCGTGCATTGGCACCAAGACCTGCATGAGATCCCGGCCGCTGACTGGGACGCACTGGTGCGATTGGTGCCAGGCGGCTCGCCCTTTTTGTCGCACGCCTTCATGTGCGCCATGGTGGACAGCGGCAGCGCCTGTGCCAAAACCGGCTGGCAGCCCTTGTTTTTGACCCTGCAAGATGAGAGCGGGCGGGTGCTGGCTGGCTGCCCTGCTTTCGTCAAAAGCCATTCGTACGGCGAGTACGTGTTTGACTGGGCCTGGGCCGACGCACACGACCGCGCCTTGGCTGCGGCCGGCATCACCTACTTTCCCAAGCTGCTCAGCGCGGTGCCGTTTTCGCCTATCCCTGGCGCGAGGCTGCTGACGCACCCGGACTTAGGCGGCGGCGACACCGCGGCGGCTCAAATGCAACTGCTGCAGGCCTTGGAGGCCCGGTGCCAAGCGCAGGGATGGTCATCGGCGCACGCGCTGTTCGTGTCCAAGCCAGAGGCAGACATGGCCCGTGCGCAGGGCTGGCTGGTGCGCGATGGGGTCCAGTTCCATTGGCAGAACAGACCAGGTCAACCGTACGCAGATTTTGGTGATTTCTTGGCCAGCCTGCAGCGCGACAAGCGCAAGAAGATCCAGCAAGAGCGCCGCAAGGTGAGCGACGCCGGCGTGCAATTTGAGGTGCGCGAGGGCGAGCAGATCGGGTCTGCCGATTGGGATTTTTTCTACCGCTGCTACAGCCAGACTTACCGTGAACACGGGCAGCAGCCTTACCTGAGCCGTGATTTTTGGCACCGCGTCGCCAGCAGCTTGCCGCGCAACT
>JAVLFO010000429.1:0-1897 GCA_046052805.1 Aquabacterium sp.
GTCGTCGGCAGCGTCAGATGTGTATAAGAGACAGCACCAAAGCTATGCCCAGGTGCGCGGCGTGCCCCAAAGCATGCACGACATGGCCCAACACACGCTGATCGGCAGCGACCGGGACGACACCGTCGCCAGGCTGGCGCAACAAAAAGGCATCGCCTTGTCGCGCGAGATGTTCGGCTTTCGGTGTGACAACGACCTGGCGCAGCTGGCCGCCTTGCGCGCGGGTGTGGGCATTGGCGGCACCCAAATCGGCATTGCGCGGCGCGACAAAACACTGGTCCCCGTTTTGCCTGAACAGCTGACCTTCAGCCTCGACATGTGGCTGGTGATGCACAGCGATCAACGCCGCAACACCGTGGTGATGAGCCTGTTCCGGCACCTCACCACCGCGCTCAGCGAATACGCCCAGTCCAGCCAGCGAATCGCTTGATGGGGCGGCAGCCATCGGGTTTAAGCTCGGGCATCACCTTGGAGGAATTTGCATTGAGCGCTCTGCCACTGACCGCAGCCGAGGCCCGCGTGCTGGCCGTGCTGGTTGAAAAACAGCACACCGTGCCCGACAGCTACCCCTTGTCACTCAACGCCTTGACGCAGGGCTGCAACCAGAAAACCGCGCGCGAGCCCGTGATGCAGCTCAGCGAGTCTGACGTGCTGCAAGCCATCGAGGGGCTCAAGTCCCAGAGCTTGGTCCACGAGGTCAGCGGCAGCCGCGTGGTGCGCTTTGACCACAATGCCGCGCGCGGCCTGGGCGTGCCCAGCCAGTCGGTGGCGCTGTTGACCATGCTGATGCTGCGCGGCCCGCAAACCTCGGCCGAGCTGCGCTTGCACACCGAACGCTTGCACCGCTTCGCCGACATCTCATCGGTCGAGGGCTTTCTGGAAGAGATGGCCGAGCGCGAGCCGCACCGCGTGGTCAAGCTGCCACGTGCCCCCGGTGCGCGTGAAGCGCGTTGGGCGCACCTGCTGTGTGGCGAGCCCAGCATCCCCCTGCAGCGTGCCGACCACGGTGGCCTTGAGGGGATGGCAGGCTCAGCCGACCTGGCCGAGCTGCAACTGGAGCTTGAGCAATTGCGTGAGTCTCAAGCCCGCATGGGCGCTGAGGTTGCCGCGCTGCGAAGCCTGGTCGAACGCATGGCCCAAGAGCTGGGCATGACCACCAACGACGCAGCTTGAGGGCCTGACAACACCGAGGCAACGCAAGAAGCGCGTCAAGCCACCTGCCAGAGCTTCTTCCAGCCCTCGTGGCCCAGCTTGCGAAGGGTCTCGATGTTGGTCTCGTAAATTTGCTCGGCCTCAGGGAAGGCCTTGATCGCTTCGTCCAAGCTGCTTTCACGGATCAGGTGCAGCGTGGGGTAAGGCGAGCGGTTGCTGTGGTTCTCGATGTCGTCGAACTCGGTGCCATCGAACTGGTAGTCGGGGTGGAAGCTGGCCACCTGGATCACGCCGTCCAGCTCCAACTCTTCAATGGCCGCGTCCACCACGTCCAAAAAGTCGTTGTAGTCCAAGAAGTCGCTCAGCACGTGGGGGTGCATCAGCAAGGTCGTGTCCACTTTGGCGGGGTCTGCCTCGGCCAAGAAGTTGAGCTCGCTGATCAGGTCTTGCATCAGGGCCTCGGGCGTGGTGGCCTTTGAAACCATGTATCGGACCTGGTTTTTGACGTGAACCGCCTTGGCGAAGGGGCACAGGTTCAGGCCAATGACGGCTTTGACCAGCCAGTTGCGGGTGTCGTCGATGACGGTGGTGTCTTGCAAAGTGCTCATGCCGGCATTGTCAGGCCTGCGCAGCGCAACGCTGCCAATCTGATGGATCATTCGCACCTGCGTCGCACGCCGCGCCGCCTTTGACACCCACACGCTTGCGCCATGACCGCCTTGTCACCCCTGCACGAACTGGCCCG
>JAVLFO010000430.1:0-2439 GCA_046052805.1 Aquabacterium sp.
GGCCGGCTCCACCCAAGAAGCGCTGGACATGGCCGCAGCCTGCGCCCCCGACCTGGTGCTGGCCGACCTGCGCCTGCGTGGCCACGAAAACGGCATCCATGCGGTGCAACGGCTGCGCGAGCTGCAGCCCCGCCTGCCCGCCATCATCGTCACAGGGGACACCGCCCCGGACCGCCTCAAGCAAGCGCAAGCCGCTGGCATGACCACGCTGCACAAACCTGTGGCCACCGAGGCCTTGATTGCCGCCATGGCGCATGCGCTGGAGGGCTCGTCTTGAGCGCATGGGGCAGCGCCCCCTAGGCACGGGGGACTCAGCCCGGTTTAGACATCGGTTGAGGCGACAAAGCCGGCCCGTTTCGGGAGCATCCAACAGCGTCATTTGCAGACAGCCGCCGGTTGTCGTGACCCACTGGAGCTCCCTCATGAAACCCTTGCACACCCTGGCCACCGCAGCCGGCCTGAGCGCCTTGCTGATCAGCGGCCCAGCGATGGCGGCTGCCTCGTCGTCGGCCACCTTGAGCAACTTGACCATCAAGCTGATCGACCTGGACACCAGCGATGGCATCGCGCCTCAGATCACATTCACCGATCCCAACTACTACTATTACACCTCGTACGCGAGTGCCTCGGCTTACGACTACCGGCCCAGCACCAGCGAATACCTCAGCGACGGCACCGGCTTGTACAGCTCAACCAGCCAGCCCTTTGGCGCCGTGGCCGCATCGGGCCTGGCTGGTGGTGCCAGCGCCAACGCCAGCGTTTCGCCAGGTCCATCCGACCTGGGGCCGCACACCCTGAGCACCTCAGGCAGCGCAGCGGGTGCGACAGGTGCGGGTGGCTACTCGGGGTATTCGGCCAGCACATCCGTACCCGGCTACTACTATTACTACTACGGCTCATTCACCCTGACGGCCAACACCGTGGCCATCTTCAGCGCCCTGGCCACTGTGCAAGCCAGCACGTCGGTCGGCTATGACCCCCTGAACGGCGTGAGCGAGTCAGCCTATGCCAACTACAGCTTGGCGGTGAATGGCAACGGGGCCGACGGCAGCAGCTCGCAGTCGTCCAACAGCAGCGTCTCGTTGAGCGCCGGCTATGAATACGCTTACACCACCGACCCCGACACGGGCGACGTCACCTACACCTACAGTGGGCAAGACCTGAGCAAGCAACTCAAAGCCGCCGTCAGCTTCACCAACGCCCAAGACACCGACGCCCAAGGCTACTTCTACGCCCAGACCTCGGTTTCTGGCAGCTCGTCGATCTCGGCGGTTCCCGAAGCCAGCTCGCTCGCCCTGACCTTTGCGGGGGTGGGCTGTGTGCTCGTGCTGCAGCGCCGCAAAGCCCCCCTGCTGGCGGTTTAAAGCCACTGCGTTTGCCGTGTGGCCGACCCATTGCGGCAAGCCACACGGCGCAGCGTCCTCGCATGTTCCTACAATGCTCGATCTGGCGACGCCCGAATCCACGGGTGCGTCCGTGAAAGGCATTGGATGACCACTCCCGAACAAAAACGAGCCGAACTCAAAAAGGCCGCGCTCGAATACCACGAGCTGCCTACCCCCGGCAAGCTGGCGATCACCGCCACCAAGCAACTGACGAACCAGCGCGACCTCGCCCTGGCCTACTCGCCTGGCGTGGCCGCGCCCTGCGAAGAAATCGTCGAGAACCCGGCCAACGCCTTCAAATACACCAGCCGCGGCAACCTCGTGGCGGTCATCACCAACGGCACTGCCGTGCTGGGCCTGGGCGACATCGGCCCCCTGGCGGCCAAGCCGGTGATGGAAGGCAAGGCGGTTCTGTTCAAGAAATTCGCCGACATCGATGTGTTCGACATCGAAATCAACGAGAAAGACCCCGAAAAGCTGGTTGAGATCATCGCCAGCTTGGAGCCCACCTTCGGCGGCATCAACTTAGAGGACATCAAGGCCCCGGACTGCTTCTATGTCGAGCGCAAGCTGCGCGAGCGCATGAAGATCCCGGTGTTCCACGACGACCAACATGGCACCGCCATCGTCGTGGGCGCCGCTTTGCTCAACGGCCTGAAGGTCGCGGGCAAGGACATCAAGGACGTCAAGCTGGTCACCTCGGGTGCTGGCGCTGCGGCCCTCGCCTGTTTGGGCCTGCTGGTCAAGCTCGGCGTGCCCCGCGAAAACATCTGGGTGACCGACCTGGCCGGCGTCGTCTACGAAGGCCGCACCGAGCTGATGGACCCGGACAAGGCCGAGTACGCGCAGAAGACCGACGCACGCTCGCTGCGCGAGGTGATCAATGGCGCCGACGTGTTCCTGGGCCTGTCCGCCGGCGGCGTGCTCAAGGCCGACATGGTCGCCACGATGGCGGCCAATCCGCTGATCTTCGCGCTGGCCAACCCCACGCCCGAGATCCTGCCGGAAGAGGTCAAGGCGGTGCGCGACGACGCCATCATGGCCACCGGCCGCA
>JAVLFO010000431.1:0-2680 GCA_046052805.1 Aquabacterium sp.
TCAAGGGCGCCAGTTGGCGCCACCCGGGAGGACCAGGCACTGACCTGCGTGGCAAGGACCGCCTGCCCGTTGTGCAAGTGACTCGGGCCGACGCGCTGGCCTACGCACGCTGGCTCGGCCGCGACCTGCCCACCGAGGCGGAATGGGAGTACGCCGCCAAAGCAGGCCAGAGCAGTGATGCGCTTGACGCCGCCCCTCGCGACGCACGCAGCCGACCAGCGGCCAACTACTGGCAAGGCAACTTCCCGCTGCTGAACACCCGGGAAGACGGTTACACCGGCCTGGCTCCCGTGGGTTCGTATGCACCCAACGCGTGGGGCCTGCACGACATGATCGGCAACGCGTGGGAGTGGACAAAAGACGCCTACCGAGGCCCACACCAAGGCCATGCCAACGGTGATCCTGCCTTGCTGACCAAAGCACAAGCAGCCCCAGGCCGCGCCGATGCACCCGCGCGTGCGGTGATCAAAGGCGGCTCCTTCTTGTGTTCACCTGACTACTGCGTTCGTTACCGTGCATCGGCCCGCGAATCGCAAGAGCCGGACATGCCCACAGCCCATGTGGGCTTCCGCACCATCACCCGTTTGACCTCTTCGGTGTCTACCAAACCATGAACACACACACACTTCAAGCACGTCCCATGATTCGCGCCTTGGCGCTGGCCGCTTTGGGCTTGACCGTGCAGGCGCAAGCGGCCCCATCAGCCAACCCCACGAAGGCCTCAAGGCCCAACATCCTGTTGATCGTGGCCGACGACCTGGGCTTTTCTGACATTGGTGCCTTCGGCGGTGAGATCGAAACGCCCAACTTGGACGCCTTGGCCAAAGAAGGGTTGCGCTTGACCGACTTCCACAGCGCGGCCACCTGCTCGCCCACGCGTTCGATGCTGCTGTCGGGCGTCGATCACCACGTCGCCGGCATTGGCAGCATGGCTGAGCTCACGGTGCCTGAGCAGGTCGGTAAGCCCGGCTACGAGGGCTACCTGAACGACCGCGTGGTGCCTTTTCCAGCCCTGCTGAAAGAAGCTGGGTACCGCACCTACATGTCGGGTAAGTGGCACATGGGTTTGACTGAAGACCGCAGCCCAGCGGCGCGCGGCTTTGAAAAATCCTTCGCCCTGCTGCGCGGTGCCGACGATCACTACGCCCAGCCCTGGAACACCCAGATCCATCCAGCCGAGCCTTACTACCGCGAGGATGGCAAGCTCACCACGGTACCCGCCGACTTTTACTCGAGCAACTTTTACGCCGACAAGTTGGTGTCGTATCTGAAAGCAGGGCAGGGCGACAACAAGCCCTTCTTTGCCTACTTGACCTTCACCGCGCCCCACTGGCCCCTGCAAGCGCCTGCCGAAGCGATTGCCAAGTACGAGCATCGCTACGACGCGGGCTACGAGGCTATCCGAAACGCACGCATCGAGCGTCAGAAGGCCCTGGGCATCTTGCCCAAGGACTTTCAGCCCGCCAAAGCCTTGTCGCTTTGGCCACGTTGGAACCGCCTGAACGAAGCGCAGAAGAAGCAGGAGTCCAAACGCATGGCCATCTATGCGGCCATGGTGGACCTGCTGGACCAAAACGTGGGCAAAGTCGTCAAGCAACTCAAGGACAGCGGCCAATACGACAACACGGTCATCGTCTTCATCTCAGACAACGGTGCAGAAGGCGCCAATGTGGGCAGCCGCTACAGCGTGGTCCCACGTGACAACAGCCTGGGCAACATCGGCAAGCCTTCGTCGTATGTGTCTTACGGACCCAACTGGGCGCAGGTCAGCGCCTTGCCTTTCAACCTGTTCAAGGGCTACAGCTTTGAGGGCGGCACCACCGTGCCCACCATCGTGCGCTTCCCCGCGCACCTGGGCCGAGGCACGGTCTCTGCAGCACCTGGTCATGTGACCGACATCGCACCCACCTTGCTGGAGCTGGCCGGTGCTGCCTACCCCGAGCGATTCAATGGGCGTGAGGTGGCCCGCCTGCAAGGCGCATCGCTGCTGCCTTTGCTCAACGGCAAGCAGGGCGTGGTACATGAGCGCTTTGAGCAGGGCTGGGAGCTGTTCGGGCAAAAAGCCTATCGCCAAGGCGACTGGAAGATCGTGTATTCGGTGGCTCCGTTTGGCCCTGGCGAATGGCAGCTGTTCAACCTGAAGGTGGACCGCGCCGAGCAGAACAACCTGGCAGCGCAACACCCCGAGAAGTTGGCCGAACTCAAGACGGCGTATGCGGTGTATGTGCATCGCAATGGCGTGCAAGAAGTGCCTCGCCTGGCTGAGCGCATTGCCGAGCGCTACAGCAGCCAGTCTTACTTCGAGCAGCTGGAAGGCGCTCCTGCAGCCAAGCCGGCACCTTGATGCGTCGAGCGAGTCATGTGCATCTGACATATGTGATTCGCTTTGCTGAACATGCGCAAACGTCGCTTCACGACAGGGTGTGCGCCTTCTATCGTTGCATGCATGAGCACCAAGAGGTGCTTGTGCATTCAAGAAGGAACACACCATGGCCAGCCTGCGACTCGGTGACATCGCACCCGATTTTGAACAAGCCTCATCCGATGGCCCCATCCGTTTTCACGAGTGGCTCGGCGACAGCTGGGGCATCTTGTTTTCGCACCCAGCTGACTTCACGCCCGTCTGCACGACCGAGCTGGGCCTGACAGCCAAACTCAAGGGCGAGTTCGCCAAGCGCAA
>JAVLFO010000432.1:0-5726 GCA_046052805.1 Aquabacterium sp.
CTACGAGCACGGTGGCATCTCGACGGCGGCGCGGCAATTGCACCTGAGTCAGCCCGCTGTCAGCCATGCCTTGGCCCGCTTGCGCCGTGTGTGGGGCGACCCCTTGTTTGTCAGACAAGGCAACCGCATGCTGCCCACCGAGCTGACGCGGCGCGTGATCGGCGAGGTGCAGGCGCATTTGCGCGGCTTGCAAAGCCTGTTGGCGCAGGCCGAAGGCTTCGATCCGCTCTCGCTGGACATCACCCTCAAGCTGGGCATGCGCGATGTGCTCGAGGCCATCACCTTGCCGCCCTTGATGGCCCACCTGGGGCAGACCGCACCGCGCGTCAGGCTGGCCAGCGTGCGGGTGCCGCGCGACGCCTTGCCCCAGGCCTTGACGCAAGGCGAAGTCGATGTGGTCATTGACCGGCAGCGGCGCATGGACAGCCGCATCCGCGGCCTGCACCTGGCCGACGAGGCACTGGCCGTGATCTTGCGCCAAGGCCACCCCCTGGCGCAGGTGCCTTTGAGCGCCGACGCCTACTTTGTCGCGCGCCACGTGATGGTGGCGCTGCAGCCCGAGCAGCCCGACCCCTTGCAGCCCGTGTGGGCGGCCGCAGGATGGGGGCAGCGCGACATCGCCTTGCGCTGCCAGCACTACTTTGCGGCCGCCAAGGTGGTGGCCCACAGCGATGCCTTGCTGACTTTGCCGCGCACCTATGCGCAAGAGCTGGTGCGGGCCATGCCTTTGGTGTTGCGCGAGCTGCCCTTGGCGGCGCCACCCATGGGCATCTGGCTGTACTGGCATGCCGACCGCGATGCCGACCCCGCCCACGCGTGGCTGCGCGAGCGCGTGGCCCAGGGCGTTCAGCAGGTCATGCAGTCCGTGCATGACTTGGGCTGAGAATTCATCATTGGATGCAGATGAGATGCCGACGTAGCATCTGCGCATGCGGCGATGCCTCGCCCCACCTCTCAGCCTGATCCGGAGACAGACCATGGACTTCCAGCCCAGTGACCGCGCCAAGCAGACCGCCGCCCGCGTGCGTGCCTTCATCCAAGAGCACATCGAGCCCATCGAGGCCGCGCACTGGAAAACCATGCTGGCCCAGCGCCACGGCGGCGATTGGACGCAATGGACCATCCCGCCCATCGTGGAAGAACTCAAGGCCAAGGCCAAAGCCCAAGGTCTGTGGAACCTCTTCATGCCCGACCCCGAGCTGGGCGCGGGCCTGAGCGTGCTCGAGTACGCCTTCAGCTGCGAGGAAACCGGCCGCTCGATGATGGCGCCCGAGATCTTCAACTGCAACGCGCCCGACACTGGCAACATGGAAGTGCTGTGGAAGTACGGCACGGCCGAACAAAAGGCCCAATGGCTGACACCGCTGTTGGCCGGTGAGATCCGTTCGGTGTTTTTCATGACCGAGCCCGACGTGGCCTCGTCTGACGCCACCAACATGGCCGCCACGGCCGTGGTCGAGGGCGACGAGATCGTGCTCAATGGCAAGAAGTGGTGGTCGTCTGGCGTGGGTGACCCGCGCTGCAAGATCGGCATCTTCATGGCCTGCACGCCCAACCCCGATGCAGGCCGCCATGGCCAGCACTCGATGGTGCTGGTGCCCATGGACACCCCTGGCGTCGAGATCAAACGCATGCTGCCCGTGTTTGGCGAATACGACGAACCCCACGGCCATGGCGAAGTGCATTTCACCAACGTGCGCGTGCCGGTGAGCAACTTCATTGCCGGCCCCGGCAAGGGGTTCGAGATCGCGCAAGGCCGCTTGGGCCCAGGCCGCATCCACCATTGCATGCGCATGCTGGGCGCCGCTGAAAAGTCGCTGGAGCTGGCCATCCAGCGCGGCTTGCAACGCACCGCCTTCCGCAAAGAGCTGATCAATTTGGGTGGCAACCGCGAACGCATCGCCGAACACCGCGTGGCCATCGACCAGGCCCGGCTGCTGACGCTGCAAGCGGCCTGGAAGATCGACAACCTGGGCGTCATGGCCGCGCTCACCGACGTGTCGGCCATCAAGGTCGTGGCGCCCAATGTGCTGCAAAGCGTGGTGGACTTCGCCATCCAGATCCACGGCGGCATGGGCGTCTCGCACGACACCCCGCTGACGGCCTTCTTCAACCAGGCCCGCTCGCTGCGCTTGGCCGACGGCCCCGACGAAGTCCACAAAGGCATGATCGCTCGCCTGGAGCTGATGAAGTACGGCGTGACACGGTGAGCCAAGGCACGATGACGAACGACGTGAACACCGCCAAGACCGCGCCCAGCGTGCAAGACCAGGGCGGCCGCGTGCGCGCCGGTGAAGAGCTGGACGCCGCCCGCATCGACGCGTGGCTCAAAGCGCAGCTGCCCGGCTTGCCCGATGCGCTGCCCGAGATCACGCAGTTCTCGGGCGGGGCCTCGAACTGGACCTACCGCTTGCAATACGCCGGTGCGCAAGACGCCGCTGGCGGTGGCGACTACATCTTGCGCCGCCCACCCAAGGGCACCAAGGCCAAGGGCGCGCACGACATGGGCCGCGAGTTCAGGGTGCAAAGCGCGCTCAAGCCCGTCTACCCTGTGGTGCCAATCATGGTGGGCCATTGCGTGGACGACGCGGTGATTGGCTGCGAGTTCTACGTGATGCAGCGCATCGCCGGCATCATCCCGCGCAAGAACATGCCGCGCGGCTTGAACCTCGATGCCGCCACCACGCGCCAGCTGTGCACCAACGTGCTCGACAAGCTGATCGAGCTGCACCAGGTCGACGTCAAGGCCACCGGCCTGGACAGCCTGGGCAAAGGCAGCGGCTATTGCCAACGCCAAGTGCAAGGCTGGAGCGAGCGCTACACCAAGGCCAAAACCTGGAACGTGCCCAGCTACAGCCGCGTCATGGCCTGGCTCAAAGAGCGCTCCCCGCAGGATGTGGCCAACGTCGTCATCCACAACGACTGGCGCTTTGACAACGTCATCTTGTCGGAGCAAGACCCGACCCGCGTGATCGGCGTGCTCGATTGGGAAATGGCCACGCTGGGCGACCCGCTCATGGACCTGGGCAGCGCCTTGGCGTACTGGACGCAGGCCGACGACAACTTCATCTTGCAGTCCACCCGCCGCCAGCCCACGCACCTGCCCGGCATGCTGCGCCGCGAAGAGGTGGTGGCCTACTACCTGGACCGCAGCGGCCACAAGCCCGAGAGCTGGGCGTTTTACGAGGTGTTTGGCCTGTTCCGCCTGGCGGTGATCGTGCAGCAAATTTATTACCGCTACCACCACGGCCAGACCAACAACCCCGCGTTCAAGAACTTCTGGATCCTGGCCAACTACCTCGACTGGCGCTGCAAAGGCCTGATCAAGCGGGCAGGGGGCTGAGATGGGTGCGATTTACCTGCTGCGCCACGGCCAAGCCTCGTTTGGCTCGAACAACTACGACCAGCTCTCCAGCGTGGGCCACCAGCAGGCCCAGGTGCTGGGCCGTGCGCTCAAAGCCCGGGGCGTGCAACCCGATGTGCTGGTCAGCGGCACCATGCAGCGTCACCTTGCAACGGCCGGCGGCGCTTTGCGCGAGCTGGGTTGGGTCGATGGTGGTGGCGTCGGCTTGCAGCAGCACGCCGGCGTCAACGAGTTCGACCATGAAAACGTGATCGAGGTGGCCGAGCCGCGTTATGCCGACAAGCTGCAGATGATGTCGGACATGGCCGCCACGGGCGACCCGCGCCGCGCCTTTCAGAAGTTCTTTCAAGACGCGGTCAGCCGCTGGGTGGGCGGCAACCACGACGACGAATACAAAGAACCCTGGTCGGTGTTCAAGTTGCGCTGCATCTCGGCGCTGGACGATCTGGTCCAGCAAACCCCGCCCAAGGGCAGCACGCTGGTGTTCACCTCGGGCGGCACGATCAGCGTGATCTGCGCCCACCTGCTGGGGCTGAACGATGCGCAGGCCTTCACCATCAACTGGACGCTGGCCAATGTGGGCATCACCAAAGTGCTGGCGGGCCGCGATGGCCTGCACTTGGTGTCGCTCAATGAGCACGCGCACCTCGAGGGTGGCGAAGCCGGCTTGCTGACCTATCGCTGAGCCGCGCAGGGCGCGCCACAATGCAGGCTCACCCCTGGCGTTCGCCGAGGGGCGCATCCAACACACAAACACAGATGAGCAAAGCACTGAAGATCACGGCCGGCGTCGTGCTGGCGCTGGTGGCCTTGGCCGGTGTCGGCCTGAGCCGTTCGTGGGCCCCTGACCGACCGGTCGAGTCCCTCAAAGCGCGTTGGGCGCAGCCGCCCTCGCAGTTCATCGAGGTGCAGGGCATGCAGGTGCACGTGCGCGACGAAGGCCCGCGCAACGACCCCAGCCCCATCGTGCTGTTGCATGGCACCTCGGCCAGCCTGCACACCTGGGATGGCTGGGCCGCCGGCTTGGTCTCGCAACACCGTGTCATCCGCATGGACATGCCCGGGTTTGGCTTGACCGGCCCGGCCCCCGATGGCGACTACCACTTGCCGCGTTACGCCAGCTTTGTGGTGGCCGTGATGGACCGCCTGGGCGTCAAGCAGGCCGTGCTGGCCGGCAACTCGCTGGGTGGCGAAGTGGCCTGGAAAACGGCCGTGGACTTCCCTTCGCGCGTGAGCAAGCTGGTGCTGGTCGATGCCGGCGGCTACCCGTTTGCGTCGCAGTCCATGCCCTTGGGTTTCAAGCTGGCCAAGATCCAGTTCTTGCGCCCGCTGACCTCGCGTTTGTTGCCGCGCGGCCTGATCGAATCGAGTGTGCGCAATGTCTACGGCAACCCCGACAAGGTCACGCCCGAGCTGATCGACCGCTACTACGACCTGACCTTGCGCGCCGGCAACCGCGAAGCACTCAACGAGCGCTTTGCACAGCACCCCTTTGGCCAGTACGCCAACGAGGTCAAGCGGATCACGCAACCGACCTTGATCATCTGGGGCGGCAAAGACAAGCTGATCCCACCTGAAAACGGCGATCACTTCCAGCAAGACATCGTGGGCAGCCGCCTGGCCGTGTTTGACGACCTGGGCCACGTCCCGCAAGAAGAAGACCCCGCCCGCACGGTTGCTGCCTTGCAAGCTTTCTTGCTGCGCTGAACCCCGCTGCGCAGCTCAACCCACCCGACTGTTCATAGACCGCTGACCATGCCCCTTCGCCGCAACATCTTGATCACCGGTGCCAGCTCGGGACTGGGCGAGGGCATGGCCCGCGAGTTCGCCGCCAAAGGCCGCAACCTGGCCCTGTGCGCCCGCCGCGTCGACCGCCTGCTCGAGCTCAAAGCCGAGCTGGAGGCCAAGCACCCCGGCATCCGCGTGCTGGTCAAGCCGCTGGACGTGAACGACCACGCCCAGGTGTTCGAGGTGTTTCGCGCTTTCAGGCAAGAGCTGGGGCAGCTTGACCGCGTCATCGTCAATGCCGGCCTGGGCAAGGGGCAACCCATTGGCAAGGGCCGCTTTGATGCCAACTTGCAAACCGCGCAAACCAATTTCGTGGCGGCACTGGCCCAGTGCGAGGCCGCCGTCGAGATCTTCCGGGCGCAAAACAGCGGCCACCTGGTCAGCATCTCGTCCATGAGCGCCATGCGCGGCCTGCCACGCAACCTCAGCACCTACGCCGCCACCAAGGCGGGCCTGGCGGCCTTGACCGAGGGCATCCGCGCCGAACTGCTGCGCACCCCGATCGCCGTGACCACGATTTACCCTGGCTACATCGAGACCGAGCTCAGCAGCAAATCGGCCAAAACGCCCTTGA
>JAVLFO010000433.1:0-1934 GCA_046052805.1 Aquabacterium sp.
CAGCAGGGCGGGGGTGGGGGCAATGGCCTCGATGTAGTCGACGATGGCCTGGCTTTCGCTCAAGAAACCGTGCTCGGTCTCCAAGAACGGCACCTTGCGCAAGGGCGTCTTGGCTTCGGCGTCGTCACCGCCACCCAGCGGCACGAAGACTTCTTCAAAGGGCACGCCTTTTTCAAGCAAGGCCAGCTTGACCTTGTTGTAGTAGTTGGAAAGGCCGAATCCGTAGAGCTTGAGCATGGGTGGTTCTCCGTGTTGCGAGCGAGCGCAGGCAGCTTAACCGCAGCGGACCCCCTTGGGCTTCGGTGCATCGCCCTTGCATCAGGCCGCGCTGTGCCCGCCGATCAAAAACCCGCCTCTTTGAGGCGCTTGGCGTGGTCCACGTACAACTGCACCGGGTCGACATCAGGGCCCACCGCGCCAAAAAAGAGGTTAACCGCGTGGAAGTGGTTCATGGGGTAGTCGTCTCGGATGACCTGCCCGAAGTGGCTGGCGCAACGGCCGACCAAGCCATCGCTGGCTTCGCTGCGAAAGCCTTGGTGGGTCAGGGCCATGAGGTAGTCAGCGGGGTTGGCTGCGCGGTAGAACTGGCCCACGCCGCTCCACGAGTAAAGGCGCATGCCGTGGTCTTCGTACGCGCCTTCGCCACACGGGGCTTGGGCCACGCCGACCGGGAAGCGTCGGTTGAA
Organism: Aquabacterium sp.; assembly: GCA_046052805.1. Taxonomy (GTDB): domain Bacteria; phylum Pseudomonadota; class Gammaproteobacteria; order Burkholderiales; family Burkholderiaceae_C; genus Aquabacterium. The sequence continues at coordinate 687 of JAVLFO010000433.1, forward strand.
ATCGGCCGCACCTTTGGCCGTTAGCGCGTCCAGCGCAGCGACCGGGTCTTGCGGCAAGTCGGCATGCAGCAGCCAGTTGGTCAAAGCGGCTTGGCCCCTCGCCAGGGCCACGGTGGTGGCAAACGCCCAGGGTTTGGTTTGACGCCAGCCGTCGATGGTGTCGGCCATCTCTGAGCCCGTCACAGGGCTGGCCACGGTCGTGATCGACGCCACCAGGTCAGGGCGTTTGGCCGCCACATAGCGCACCGACTGGCCGCCATGGCTGTGCCCAATCAGGTTGACTTTGCCCGCGCCCGTTTGCTGGACGATGGCCTCGACCTGCGCCAACAGCTGCTCGCCCCGGACCTCGGACGCGTTGAACGCCGACACGCGCGTGACGAACACCGTGGCGCCGTGGGCACGCAGGCGTTCAGGGATGCCGCGCCAGTAGGCCAGTGGCCCCATCTGGTCAAAGCCCATCAGGCCGTGGGCCAGCACGATGGGGTACACGGTGTGTGCGTCTTGCGCCACCACGGCCGAGGGCTCATCTTCGCGTGGCCATGCCACCGCCACCACCAGCGCTGCGGCCATTGCCAGCGCAGCCCATTTGAATTTCGACACCGTCATCACCCCAAAGCACCCAAAAGAAAAAACCGGCCGGGCTTGCACCCTGGCCGGCCATGGAGCCCGCCCATCGTGCAGGCGGGTTCAGGCGGATCTGAGTCGCTCAGGCCACCACTTGGGCCAGCTTGCCGCTGGCGTAGGCCGCAGCGATGTCGTGCATGCTGATCGCCTTGATCTTGCGACCTTGGCCTTCGCAGCCGAACTCGATGTAGCGCTGCTTGCAGATTTGCTTGGCGGCTTCACGGGCGGGCTTGAGCCATTCGCGGGCGTCGAACTTGTCTGGGTTCTCGAACATGAACTTGCGCACGGCACCGGTCATGGCCAGGCGGATGTCGGTGTCGATGTTGATCTTGCGCACGCCGAACTTGATGGCTTCTTGGATCTCTTCGACGGGCACGCCGTAGGTTTCCTTCATCTTGCCGCCGTACTGGTTGATGATGGCCAGCAGGTCATGCGGCACCGACGACGAGCCGTGCATCACCTGGCCATGACCGGCGCGGCACGCAAGTTCCTGGCCGAGAACCCCGACAAGTTCGACGCCCGCGAATGGCTCAAGCCCGCCCGCGAGGCCGCCAAGGCCATCTGCAAGCAGCGCTATACCTGTCTCTTATACACATCTGACGCTGCCGACGAACTCTAGGGTGT
>JAVLFO010000434.1:0-1544 GCA_046052805.1 Aquabacterium sp.
TTTTGGCACTTTGCTTTGCGCGTCTCAGTGCGCGCACATGTCAAGCAATGCGCTCCAGCACCCGCAGCGAAAAATCCACCGCCTTGACGTCTTTGGTCAGCTTGCCAATGGAGATGCGGTCCACGCCGGTGGAGGCGATGTCGCGCAACTGGTCCATCCCCACGCCGCCCGAGGCTTCGAGCAGCGCAGCGCCTTGCGCCACTTCGGCGTTCACGGCCACGGCTTCGCGCATCATCTCGTAGGTGAAGTTGTCCAGCAAGACGCTGACGGCGCCAGCCGCCAGTGCTTCGCGCAACTGGGCGATGGTTTCGACCTCCACTTGGATGGTGATGCACTCGCGTTGCGGCGATGGCTGAGCGGCCACCAGCGCTTGGGCGTTGCGCAGGGCGCCGGTCACGCTGCCAGCTGCGGCGATGTGGTTTTCTTTGATCAAGATGCCGTCGTACAGCGCCAGGCGCTGGTTGGCACCGCCGCCCACGCGCACCGCGTACTTTTGTGCCAGGCGAAGGCCGGGGATGGTCTTGCGGGTGTCGAGCACCACGCAGCCGCGCGGGTTGGGCGAGGCGCCTTCGATGGCCTGCATGTGGCGGTGCGTGAGCGTGGCCACCGCCGACAGCGTTTGCAAGAAGTTGATGCCCGGGCGCTCGGCGGTGAGCATGGCGCGCGCGTTGGCTTTGATCTGGCAGACCTCGGTGTCGGGTGCCATCAGGGCGCCCTCGGCGTAGGCCCAGGCGATGGTGGCGGCCGGGTCGAGCTTGAACAGGCAGGCCTCGAACCAGTCGCGGCCGCAGAGCACGGCCTCTTCGCGCACCAACAGGCGGGCGGTCACGCGCTGCTCGGCTGGCACCAGCATGGCGGTCCAGTCGGCCACGCCCACGTCTTCGAACAGGGCGTCGCGCACATTGCGCTCGCGCGCTTCCAGCAGGGTCTCGTTGTGGTCAAACATGGGCGGTCTCAGGGGATGCGTTGGGTGGCGGGCGAAGGGGGCAGCTTCAAGCCGCGCCGATGTGGGGCACAAAGCCTTGCGCCGGCTTGGTGATGGCGTTTGGGTTGGCGGCCACGAAGTCCAGCATGCGGTCGATGCAGCCCTTGGCTTTGAAGCGAATCCCTTCGTCGACAAAGATCTCGCCGGAGCCTTGCTCGAGGCTGTCGAGCACGCCTTGCAGGCCGTTCATGGCCATCCACGGGCAGTGCGCGCAGCTCTTGCACGTGGCGCTGTTGCCGGCGGTGGGCGCTTCGATCAAGGTCTTGCCCGGCGCCAGTTGGCGCATGCGGTGCAAGATGCCGTTGTCGGTGGCCACAATGAATTCGCGGGCTGGCGAGTCGATCACGGCCTTGAGCAACTGCGAGGTCGAGCCCACCACGTCGGCCTGCGCCACCACCGCGTCGGGCGATTCAGGGTGCACCAAGATCACGGCGTTGGGGTGTTCTTTGCGCAGCAGGTCCAGCTCAAGGCCCTTGAACTCGTCGTGCACGATGCAGGCGCCGTTCCACATCAGCATGTCGGCCCCGGTGCGCTCCTGGATGTAGCGGCCCAGGTGGCG
>JAVLFO010000435.1:0-2326 GCA_046052805.1 Aquabacterium sp.
GCGTCGGCCTTCACGCCAAACCCCAGATGTGAGTCTTGGGTTTGGCCAAAGAAAAAGGCCCCTCGGGGCCTTTTTTCATGCGTGATGCCGATGCCGCCATCACGGCTCGGTCATCGCTCGAGCGTTCAGCGGCGTGATGCCCGCAATCGCCCAGTCGCGGCTGTCGTCCAGCGGTTTGACCAAGTGCCACAGCTCATTGAAGGGCTGCGCGCCAGCGTTGAGCTCTTCGCGGATCAGGCCGTGAAAACGCACCGAAGCGACCCACTGGCCGTCTTCCTTGGCCGTGTCCACCAGTTCGGCGTCCAGTTGCATGACGTCGGTTTGGTTGGCGGCTTGACCACGCTCTTGCAAGTCCAGACGGATCGAGGCGAACAGCTCGGGCGTGGTGAACTTGCGCAAGTCGTCCAGATTGCCCGCGTCGTTGGCGGCCTGCATGCGGATGAAGATCATCTTGGCAATGCGCTGGAAGCCTTCCACGTCGAAACCGGCTGGTACGCTGCTCAGGGAGGTGGCTGGGCCAGCCGCAGGCGACGAACCGCCCGAGGCAGGCGCGGCGTTGTAGCTGGGCTGAACGGCTTCACGTTGCATCGGCGCGTTGTAGGGCGCACCCGCGCCAGCACCGGCCAGCTGTGGACCTTGCGCCTGTTGTGTGCCCGAGAAGCGGCGCATCAGCCAGCCGATCGCCATCACGGCCACCAGCGCAACCAACGCCATGGTCATGAAGTTGCCAAAGGCCTCACCCATGCCAAAGTGGCTCATCAAGGCAGCAATGCCCAAGCCCGCAGCCAAGCCAGCCAAAGGCCCCATCCATGAACGCTTGGCAGGCGCAGCTGCCGGCGTGGCCGGGGTGGCAGGCGACGGGTTGGCCGCGTTCGTTGGCTGGGCGGGTTTGGCAGGCACGTTGCTCGGCTGGTTCGCCGGCATCTGGCGTTGCATGCCCGCAGGACGGCCACCGCCCAGGCGCTTGGCCTCGGCGTGCATCGGTGCGGTCAACATGCCAAAAGCAGCAATCGACATCGTGAGTGCCATCAAACGGTTCTTCAATTTCATGAAGGATCAGTCCTTGCCTCGCAGGGCGGTTGAATCACATGGTGAAAATCATTCGCGCGGATGCGCCAACGGCTTTTCACTGCTCACGATACATCGGGGTGAATGTCCTCATTTCAAGGTTGGACATGCATTTACGCACCATTTACACAGCAGGCCCCGGATAATCCGCCCCCATGACATCTGCCGCCTCCGCCTCTCCTGCTTTCAACAGCCTGCCCTTGCCCCCCGCCATGCAAGAGAACTTGCACAGCCTGGGCTACCTCGGCATGACGCCCATCCAGGCGGCCAGCCTGCCCTTGACCCTGGCGGGAGACGACCTCATCGCCCAAGCCAAAACCGGCAGCGGCAAAACCGCCGCCTTTGCGCTGGCCTTGCTGCACAAGCTCGACGTTCGCAACCTGAATGTGCAAGCCCTGGTGCTGTGCCCCACGCGCGAACTCGCCGACCAGGTCACCCAAGAAATCCGCCGCCTGGCGCGCTTTGAAGCCAACATCAAGGTGCTGACCTTGTGCGGCGGCAGCACCATGCGCCCGCAAATCGAGAGCCTTTCGCACGGCGCGCACATCGCCGTGGGCACGCCCGGCAGGATCATGGACCACCTTGAGCGCGGCACGCTCGACTTGGGCCAGCTGCAAACCCTGGTGTTGGACGAGGCCGATCGCATGCTCGACATGGGCTTCCACGACGACATCACCTGCGTGGCCCGCCAGTGCCCCAAGAACCGGCAAACGCTGTTGTTCTCGGCCACCTTCCCAGAGGGCATTGCCAAGCTCAGCGCGCAGTTCATGCGCAACCCAAAAGAAGTGAAGGTGCAAGCCACCCACGAGGCGAGCAAGATCCAGCAACGCTGGTACGAGGTCGAGCACAGCACGCGCCTCGATGCTGTCACCCAGCTGCTGCTGCACTTCCGCCCGGCCAGCACCATCGCCTTTTGCAACACCAAGCAGCAGTGCCGCGACCTGGTCGACGTGCTGACCGCCCACGGCATCGAAGCCATCGCTCTGCATGGCGACCTGGAACAGCGCGACCGCGACCAGGTGTTGATCCAATTCGCCAACCGCAGCGCCTCGGTGCTGGTGGCCACCGACGTGGCCGCGCGCGGCCTGGACATTGCGCAACTCGAAGCCGTCATCAACGTCGACGTCACGCCCGACTCCGAAGTACACATTCACCGCATTGGCCGCACCGGCCGGGGCGACGCCGAAGGCCTGGCCCTGAACCTCGCCAGCATGGACGAGATGGGCCGCGTGGGCAACATCGAGGTGCTCCAAGGCCG
>JAVLFO010000436.1:0-1579 GCA_046052805.1 Aquabacterium sp.
TTCATAGTGCTTGCGTCTGCATGTTGAGTGCTGCGCTTGATGTGTTAATCAGTGTGTGTTGCAATCAGCGCTAGGCAGCGCATGCTTAGCGATTGAAAACGGCTTGTAAGCTTATATGCAAGCGTCTTTAGAGGCAGCATGCGCATGAATTAAGCCTCACAACAAGGTGCGGAGCTCTCCAGAATTCCATATTTGTTGTTCTATTTCCGAGAGTCTCGTTCCTATCGTTCGGCCGATATTTTCTTCCTCTATATATTGCGTGATTATTGCTTGTTGACGAATTTCATCCTGCGCAAGCAGCGCAGTCATTGTGGCTGATATCTGTGCGTTTGCTGAGTCCCATAGGTATGCATCACACTCAAAGTTAAACTTTGCTGGTGGGTTCGGGCTATCGGTTGGTCGGGCGGGGGTGTTTGTGACGCCAAATGCATTTGCTGTGATATTGCTGCTGCCGATTATGCCGAATACATGCGAACTCATATTCTTAAGGAGGAATATCTTTGCGTGCCATTGAAAGCCAGGCATGAGGTACGGGACCAAATTCACACCGGAGTTGATCAGGTTTTGACAGAAGTTAATATACGAAGGATTCCAGGTGCTATTATGAATTCCCGCAGTATCCAGCTGTACTGCGTTCTGGGTGAGGGCTGCTACCAGTCCGGGTTCACTGGATGCTTGGTAGAGTGAGCCTTTGAAGTTCTCCTGGAAGAATCCAGAGCAAATCAATGCATAATTTCCGGCTCCGGAGTTGATCGAGTCAATAATTGCATCTCGATACAGCGATCGAGTTTTGCTTGTTCTAAGTACTATAGCTACAGGCATACGGTTTTAGTGAATCGCTCTTGCGGTATTCTGATTGAGCCTAACTGGATTTGTGCGTATGTGCTGATCAGATAGGTGTTGGCCTAATTCGAGACTCATCGCGCATCAGGCTCGCGTAAGTGCTTGAAGCAATTGCGCCAAACGGCAGGGCATTCGCAACGAGCGACGCTTCAGGACACCTAAGCCGCATCACCCAAGGCGCAACCCTCCCAGGCTCCACCCCACACCCATCCCACAAGCGCCCATCGCACATCGCGCCTCTCCCTGTTTGTTTCGCTGTTCGCCCTGTGCGGGCCGCTTTTGTTCTTTCGCGTGCCGCAGGTGTCGCCACCCACGTCCCGCGTGGCCATTTTTGTAACACTTTGAAGTCTTTTGCGCCATCCTCCATCTGGCGCAGTGGCGGCTTTGCCACCCTCGTCGCTGGCGTTTCCGCCCCAACCGGCAGCGTTGCCGCTTCAAGTGCCATCCATGCCCCTCAAAGGGGCGGCGTTGTCGCAAAAAGCGCGTCGCGTGTCGCAAAAAGCGAGTCCGCTGCCGCAAAAAGCGGCACCGTTGTCGTGAAAAGCGAGTCGGTTGTCGCAAAAAGCGACACAAGTGCCCCTTAAAGGGGCATCGCTGTCGCAAAAAGCGAGTCCGCTGTCGCAGAAAGCGCATCGCATGCCCCTTTTTGGGGCACCGCTGCCGCTTTTTCCGGGGAGCCCCTCGGTGCGTCCGCATCTGTCTCTTATACACATCTGACGCTGCCGACGATCTTACG
>JAVLFO010000437.1:0-2410 GCA_046052805.1 Aquabacterium sp.
TTGGCGTACAGCACATCGCCCACGCTGAAGCAGACCTTGCTGGCGTAATCGATGCTGCGGCCCGACGAGAGGCTGCAAGCCGCCTCGCCGTCCTGGAACGCGAACAGGTCGGCCACCTGCTCGCCGAAGGGGTCGCTCACGCGCAGCAGGTCGCCACGGCGCAGCTTGAACGCGGTGCCGCTTTGGGGGGCTATGCGCTGGGGCTGCGACGGCAGGGCATCGTCATCGTCCATGCGGCCCTCCTGGACGAAACGGGCAAACCCAATCGGCGGCCACCGCGCGCCCGGCGTACTGCCTGGCCTCGGACGACTCGCCAAAGCGCGACAGCATCGGGTTGACCGAGCCTTGCAAGGCAAGGTCACGGCTGCGGATCACCTGCTGCAGCTTGTCGTACTTGCCGCTGGCACGCAGTTGCTGGAATTGCCCATGGAAATTGAACGCGATGCTCGGCAAGGGTGCACGCCTGGCCAGGCGGGAAGCGTGCGGGTGCAGGCCCACCAGGAAAAACGCCCGGCCGGCGATGCTGAAAGAGAAGTCCGCAGCACCTGGGTTCTGGCTCACACCCTGGGCCCAGGCGAAGTCACGCGCGTCACAGCGGTGCAGCGCCTGAAGGTGGCACCAGAGTCGGCGCTCGAAGTCGGGCTCGTCGAGCACATCGTCATCGAACAGGGCCACGCAAGTGACCGGCGCAAGACCAGGGTCGGGATAGGCGGCAGAGAACCGACCGAGCGCGTCGCACAAGGCCTGCAGCTGCACAGGCTCATCGCCACCCAAACTGCCATAACCGGCCATGTGTGCACGCCCCGCGTTGAAGGCAGAGCGCGCGCCCACGCAAGGGAAGGCGTCGTCCAGCACGAACGCCCTCAAGTGGTCGGTCGCTGAGCTCATTCCCAGTAAGGCGCGCTGTCGTAATAGACATGCAGTTCGCGGCTCCATTTTTCGTCCATCGCGGGCCAATGGGCCGCGTCGAAGCCGGGCGCGTCCTTGAGGCGCTCCTGGGGCACATTCAGCACGTACGCGTTCTTGTCCACGTTGTAGGCGAACGCGCCAAAAGGGATGGCGAAGAGCTTTTCGCCCAGGCCCAGGAAGCCACCGAAGGCGATCACCGCATAGACCAGGCAGCCGGTGCGCGGCTCGATGACGAGCTCTTTGATGTCGCCAAGGCTTTCGTCCTTGGCATTCACGACTTTGGTGCCAATGACGTTGGACGCCTTGACGGGTGACATGGAAAACGTGGCGGATGAGTTCATGGCTGCGCTCCTGGGGCGGTGGACAAAGGAGGGCCGACATGACCCTCTGACACCAGCGTAGGCCGCGGGCCCGGGCTTGACCGTGCGGCAGCCCACACAAGACCGTGTGCCTGGCCGTGTGGGCTGCCGAACAGACCCCAGCGCACCACACGGGTACACCTGAACACGGTGCAGGGCTTTCCTGCACCGCGTCACAACCCAGCAAAGAGGTGAGTCATGAACAAAGACCAAGTCAAAGGCCCCGTCAAGGAAGCCACCGACAAGCCGCCCGCCAAGTCCGGCCCCGCCATGGGCAGCGACTCGCAGCACGCCAAAAGCGTGACCCCGCCAGCCGAAGGGCACGATCCGAAGAAGGCCAGCGTCAGCCAGCCATCGGCCAAGGACCGCGCCGACAAGCTTTGAGCCCAGCCCCGCCGCCGTGACACGCGGCGGGGCGCACCGCCACTTCCTGGAGCACCCATGAACCACCCCGACAAACACGCCCCAGCCAAGCCCAAAGGTTTGGTGCAAGCGCAAAGCGACTTCACCTCCGAAGGTGCGCCCGCCCCCACGCCCGGCCTGACGCTGGACGCCAAAGCCATCCAGGCGGCTGCGCGCGACCTGGGCCAAGGCTCGGTCACGCCCCACCAGGCCGCCTGCCGCGTGGACGTCGTCAAGCTGCTCAACGACGCGCTCGCCACCGAGTTGGTCTGCATGCTGCGCTACAAGCGCCATCACTTCACGGCGGCAGGCTTGGTTTCTTCGAAGATCGCGCAGGAATTCCTGGTGCACGCCCGCCAGGAGTCCATGCACGCAGACCGTTTGGCTCGGCGCATCGTCCAGCTCAATGGCCTACCCGACTTCTCACCCGAGTCCCTGACGCAGCGCAGCCACGTGCCCTACGACGCCTCGGTGGAGCTGACCGACATGATCCGCAGCAACCTGGTGGCCGAGCGCGTGGCCATCGAGTGCTACAGCCAGATGATCGACCTCATCGGCACCCAGGACGCCACCACGCGGCGCCTGCTGGAAGACATCCTGGGCGAAGAACAAGCCCATGCGGAAGAGCTCAAGGCCTGGTCCGTGGCCTGAGTGAGCTCGCCCTTTTTGCCACCAAGCGAACCCCAAGGAGAACCGAACATGCTTTATCCCATCGCCGTTGTCTTGATCGTCCTGTGGGC
>JAVLFO010000438.1:0-1685 GCA_046052805.1 Aquabacterium sp.
TGACAGCCGGGCCTACTTGGTGCGCGGCGGCGAGTGCGTTCAGCTCACTCAAGACCACACCTTGGGCCAGCTGGAATTCCAAAACGGCTTGACCCGCGCGCTGGGGCTCGATGACGGCCTGCGGGTGGACTACCTTGATGGCGACGTACAAATGGGCGACGTGTTCGTGCTCACCAGCGATGGCGTGCACGGCGTGCTGAAAACCCGTGTGTTGCAGCAATTGGCCTGTGAGGGCACCTGCCAAGAGGCCAGCGCCGCTTTGGTGGCCAAGGCCATTGCATCGGGTGGCCGTGACAACGCCACTGCACTGGTGATCCGCGTCCAGGGTTTGGACGTGGCCACGCTCGATGACATGAGTCGACGCGGTCGGCAACTGCCGGTGCCGCCGCGCCTCAAAGAGGGTGATCTGATCGATGGGATGCGTGTGCAGGCCAGCGTGTTCAGCAACGGCATTCACCGCGTCTACAAAGTGTGCAACGAGGCCACGGGCAGCTTGCATGCGCTCAAGACGCTGCACGAGTCTCGGGCCAATGACCCGGAAGAGCGCGCCATGCTGGCCCACGAGGCCTGGATCGGTTCGCGCGTCACCGAGCGCGACGCCTTGGGCCTGCTGCGCATCACTGAGCCCGCCAACCCCAGCGCCTTCTACACACTCAGCGACTGGCTGGAAGGCGACATCCTGGGGCAGTTGCTCGAGCAAGGGCAGCGTTTCGAGGTCATGCAGGTGCTCAATGCCAGCCTCATGCTGGTGCGCGCTTTGGGCCGCCTGCACCAACACGGGGTCATTCACCGCGATGTCAAGCCCGATAACATGCACCGAGGCACCGATGGCCAGTGGCGTTTATTGGACTTGGGCGTGGCCTTGTCGGGCAAGGAGCCTGAAGCCTTGCGGCTGCTCCACGCAGGCACCCCCAGCTACATGAACCCCGAGCAGTGGGGCGACGACCCCAGCTCAGCGATGGCCAACGCACAAAGCGACCTGTTTGCCTTTGGCGTGACCCTGTACCTGTGGCTGACGGGCAAGTTGCCCTATGGCGATGTCGAGCCCTATCAATTGGGGCGCTATCGCCGCGATCCTGTGCCACCCTCGCGCCTGCGCCCCGATGTGCCGATCTGGCTGGATCACCTGATCCTCAAGGCCGTGGCCCGTGACCCCCGTCAGCGCTTTGAGACCGCGGAAGAGTTGCTGCTGGCCTTGGAACGCGGCGCCTCCCGCGCCCTCAATGCGCCCTTGCACACGCCCTTGTTGGCGCGCGACCCGACCGCCATGTGGAAGATCGCGCTGGCCTTTTCTGTGCTGTTCAACCTGCTGTTGGCGTACTGGTTGGTGTTTTTGCCCAAACACTGACGCCAGCAATCAAAAGCCCCGCGCGGCATCACCGGGCGGGGCTCAAGTGCTGCATCGCAGCGCGTGTTCAGGCGGTCTTGCCGTAAGCCGCGGACGTGCTGCCACCCTTGCGGGCACGACCCCCTTTTTCAGCCCAGGTGCGCGTCCAGCGCAACTGCATCACGCGCATCATCACCAGCACCGCGACACCCAGGGCCGCGAAGGCCAGAAAGCCGTAGAAGTAGCTGCCAAAGTGCTGCTTCGATTGGCCCATGGCATTGGGGATGAAGCCGCCGCCCAACGCGCCCAGTTCACCGATCATCGAGCCCGCCACGGCTGTGGCCAATGGCCAGCGCAA
>JAVLFO010000439.1:0-5099 GCA_046052805.1 Aquabacterium sp.
GACTAGTCGTCGGCAGCGTCAGATGTGTATAAGAGACAGTAGTCATACAAAGCCGTGTCGGACTTGACCGCGTGTTGCTCGGGGTAGCGCTGGCGCAGCGTCTCCGCCAGCTTGCCCGCGTCGATCAAGGCTTGGACTTGCTGCAGCAATTGCGGCGGGTAACCGGCCAGGTACTTGAGCTGTGGCGCATGGGTCTGGACCATGCGGTCAGGGCGCGATGTGTTCGGCATGGTCGTACAGCGCCCCCAGGATGTCTTGCGCGCGCTCGTCGTCTTCATTGAGCTGCTCGCTCAGCTGGTCGATGCGCTCAAAGAACGCGGCCAGGCTCAAGCCCGGTCCTTGTCCATCGATCAGGCGGGCGCGGCGCAGTGCCAACCAGCGTGCTTGCTCGGCCTCGTCGAGCGTGTCGGGGAAATTGCGCGCGCGGTAGCGAAACAGCAGTTCGCCCAGGCGCTCGTCCACAAAGCCCGGCGACTTCTCGGCCAGCTGCTCGGGCGAGAGTTGGCGCAGGCGCTCAAGCACGCGGCGGTCTTCGTTACCCACAAAGCCGCCGTACAGGTCTTCGTCCACATCGGTGTGCGCGCCCTGCTGCTCGTGCTCACGGCGGGCATAAACCTCGGCCCAGATGCCATCCATGCTGGGGCCATGGCTGGCGGCGGTTTCGGCGTGGCGCAAAGCTTGGTTCAGGTCCAGCCCCCACTTGGCGAGCACCTCAGGCGAGGCCACTTTGAGGTTGCCGATCACGATAGGCGACTTGTTGATGTGCACGCTCTTGATCGGCAATCGCTGCACGCCCTCGGGCAAATCGGCGCTGCGGGTGAACAGGCGCAGACGGATCTCGTCGGCGCTCAGGCGAAACAGCTCGCTGGGGTCATGGGCCAAGTCCCAGCACAAGATTTCGTTTTTGTTGGACGGGTGCTGTGCCAGCGGCCACACCAGCGCCATGAAGCCGCGGTCGCTGCCGAACATGCTCGACAAGTGCAAAAACGGCCTCCATTGGCTGCGAGGTTTGTCCAGTCCGGCCTCGGCCAGCACCGCGTCCTTCTTGCGCAGCTTCAGGCAGAAGTCCCACAGGCGCGGCTGGGCCTGTTTGACCAGTCGAGCCACGGCGATGGTGGCGCGCACGTCTGATAGGGCGTCGTGCGCCGCCTCGTGCGACAGGCCGTTGGCCTGCGTCAGCGCCTCGAGCTTGAAGCTGGGCTTGCCATCGGGGCCCACGGGCCAGCGGATGCCCTGGGGCCGCAGCGCCCAGGTGCAGCGCACCACGTCGATCAGGTCCCAGCGGCCACAGCCGTTTTGCCATTCGCGGGCATAGGGGTCGATGAGGTTGCGCCAAAAAAGGTGACGGGTGACCTCGTCGTCAAAGCGGATGGTGTTGTAGCCCACGCCGATCGTCTCGGGCATGGCCAATTCGCGCTCGATGGCGGCGGCAAAGGCATGTTCTGGCACGCCTTGCTCGGCACAGGTCTGCGGGAGGATGCCGGTGAGCAAGCAAGCCTCGGGGTCAGGCAGGTAGTCCAGCGCAGGCTGGCAGTACTGCATCAGGGGCTCACCCACCTCGTTGAGATCGGCATCGGTGCGCACGCCCGCGAACTGCGAGGGTCGGTCGTGCCGAGGCACCTTGCCGAAGGTTTCGTAGTCGTGCCAGTAAAAGGTGAAGTCGCCGCTCATGACCCGTCCATTCCAACGCAAAGCTGCCAAGCAAATGAAACGGCCCGGCTGGTGGCGTCACCAAGCGGGCCGTGCGGTGGGCGCCAGCCTCACAAGGCCAGCGCACACGAGGGTGTCAAGCGATCAGCGCTTGCGCAGCACCAGGCTGCCCACCGAATAACCCGCGCCAAAAGAGCAGATCACGCCCAGGTCGCCCTTGACCAGGTCGGCACGGTGCGTGTGGAAAGCGATCACCGAACCGGCCGACGCCGTGTTGGCGTATTCGTCCAGGATCAAGGGGGCGATGTCTTGCGTGGCTTCGCCGCCGATCAACTTCTTGATGACCAACTGGTTCATGGTCTGGTTGGCCTGGTGAAGCCAGAAGCGGCGCACTTGCGTGGGCTCGAACTTCAAGGTGCCCAACTGGGCTTCGATGTGCGCGGCAGCAATCGGCACCACCTCCTTGAAAACCTTGCGGCCCTCTTGGCGGAAGGTTTTGTCGCGGGCCAGCGGGTCGCTGTCTTCACTGCGGTTCATGAAACCGAAATTGTTGCGGATGTTGTTGGAGAACTGCGTGGCCAGTTGCGTGCTCAGCACTTCCCACTGCTCAGGGCCCGTGGCCGTATCGGCGCTTTCAACGACGGTGGCCGTGCAGACATCACCGAAGATGAAGTGGCAATCGCGGTCTTTCCACTCTTGGTGGGCCGACGTGATTTCTGGGTTGACCACCAGCACGCACTTGGCCGAACCCGACTTGACGGCGTTGACCGCCTGTTCGAGCGCGAAGGTGGCGGCCGAGCACGCCACGTTCATGTCAAAGCCATAGCCCTTGGCGCCAATCGCCTGCTGGATCTCGATGGCCATGGCGGGGTAAGCCCGCTGCATGTTGGCCGACGAGCAGATCACGGCGTCGACATCGGCGCCGGTCTTGCCAGCTTGCGCCAGGGCCTTCTTGGCCGCGTCAACCGCGATCTCAGCCATCAGCGAGAGCTGGTCGTCCGAGCGCTCGATGAAGCGGGGGTACATGCGCTTGGGGTCAAGGATGCCTTCCTTGTCGATCACATAGCGTTGCTTGATACCCGAAGCCTTCTCGATGAACTCGCTGCTGGAGTGCGTCAAGGCCTGAACGGTACCGGCTTCGATCTCGGCGGCGTGGTGGGCGTTGTAGCTGTCCACATAGGCGTTGAAGGACACGACCAACTCATCGTTGGTGATGGTGTGGGGAGGTTGGTACAAACCCGTACCCGTGATGACAACTGCGCTCATGGCAACCAAGTCTCGGACGAAAAAAAGCGATTTTGCCACCAATACCCCCATGACACCTTGGGGACATCCACAGACCTCGGCCACGCGGCGGAGGCACTCAAAAATCGGGCTCGCAAGACCAGGCCATGCGCTGCCCCGTGGTGGGGTGCATCAAGCTCAAGGCCTGGGCATGCAGACGCAGGCGAGGAAAACTGCGTTGCACACCGGCATCCCCATAAAACGGATCGCCCACGATGGGGTGCCCCAAGGCCAGCATGTGCACGCGCAGCTGGTGCGAGCGACCCGTGATGGGCTCCAACGCCACCCGTGTCTGGGCGGCAACGGCATCGCGCGCCAGCACCTGAAAGCGCGTTTGCGACGGCTTGCCGCGCTCATGGCACACCATCTGGCGCGGGCGGTTGGGCCAGTCGGCGATCAAGGGCAGGTCGACCACCCCCTCGTCTGGCTGGACCAGGCCATGCACCACGGCCACATAGCGTTTGCTGACACCACGGTCTTGAAAGGCCAGGCTCAAGGCGCGCTGCATCTCGGGTCCACGGGCGAACACCAGCAAGCCCGAGGTGGCCATGTCCAAGCGGTGCACGGTCAGAGCCTCAGGCACGCGCAGCTGGACGCGAGACACCATGCAATCGGCGCGGTCGTCGCCCCGCCCCGGCACCGACAGCAGGCCTTCGGGCTTGTTGACCACGATCAGTGCCTCGTCTTGGTAGACCAGGTCCAGGCCCAGATCAGGCGGGGGCGTGTAGACCACGCGGGCGTCAAGCAAGGCTCACTCCGTGCGGCTGGCCGAGCGGCTGGCATAACGTCGGGCCATCAGCGTGCACACGAACAGCTGCAGCTGGTGGTACAGCATGATCGGCAAGATCAGCACGCCCATCGAGGCGTTGCCCCCGAACAAGAGCTTGGCCATGGGCATCCCCGAGGCCAGCGTCTTTTTGGAGCCGCAAAACACAGCCACGATCTCGTCACCCACATCGAACTTCATGGCCTGGGCCAGCTTGCGCGTGAGCCACAGCATGGGGAACAGGAACACAGCGGCGCCCACAAAGGCTTCCACCAGCATCAAAGGCCCATGGCGCGTCCACAAGCCATCGGCCACCGAGTCACTGAAGGCCGACCACACCAGCAGCACGATCACGCCCCGGTCGAACACCGTGGTGATGGGCTTGATGCGCGTGAACCAGGCCGACAACCAAGGCCGCAAAAAATGCCCAATGGCAAAGGGCAGCAAGAGCATTTGCATGACCTTGAGCATGGTGCCCACCACGTCCGGCCCCTGCCCTTGGCCGCTCATGGCCAAGCTGACCAGCAGCGGCGTGATGAACACACCCAGCAGCGTCGACAAGGTGGCGTTGAGCACGGCAGCGGCCACATGGCCGCGCGCCAGGGCCGTCATGGCCACGGAAGACGACACCGTCGAGGGCAGCACGGCCAAATAAAAGAAGCCCATCAACAGGTCGTGCGGGATCAGCTTGCCCACGGTGAGCGACAACACCACCCACCACAGCGGGAACAGGATGTAGGTGCAGCCTTGCACAAGCAGGTGCAAACGCCAGCGAGTGGCGCCGGCCTTGAGGCTGTCGGTCGACAAGCCCATGCCATGCAAGAAAAACAGCAAAAACACGCCGACGTCGGTGACCTGGCCCATGTGCAGCACGCCCTCGCTGCGCCCCCATTGAGGCGCCACCGACGCCACCAACACCGCAGCCAACATGGCCAGCAAAAAACCATCTACCTTGCCGGACTGGCGGCGAGCCTTCTTCGACATCACAATGCACCTCAGGAATCCAGGTCAACCCACGCGGCTTGCCCACAGGCGATAGCCTAACGCGGCAAAAGCCCTCTCCGGCTGGGACAGCTTGGTCACTCGACCCGAAACCCGCATTTCAACGGAGCATGTTCATGGCCATTTCGCCCACCTCAGCCTTGTCCGCACCAGCACCCAACCACGCTTTTGCCAAAACCATCCGCAGCTTGAAGCTGGCGTCTGGCAAAACTTTGCGCTACCACTCGCTGCCCGAGCTGGCCAAGGCCATCCCCAACGTCAAGAAGCTGCCGGTGTCGCTCCGCATCGTGCTGGAGTCGGTGCTGCGCAACTGCGATGGGCACAAGGTGCTGCCCGAGCACGTCAAGCAACTGGCCAACTGGCAGCCCCAAACCGAACGCACCGA
Organism: Aquabacterium sp.; assembly: GCA_046052805.1. Taxonomy (GTDB): domain Bacteria; phylum Pseudomonadota; class Gammaproteobacteria; order Burkholderiales; family Burkholderiaceae_C; genus Aquabacterium. The sequence continues at coordinate 5,088 of JAVLFO010000439.1, forward strand.
CGAGATCCCCTT
>JAVLFO010000440.1:0-14051 GCA_046052805.1 Aquabacterium sp.
CGGCACCGGTGCCGCCAAGCTGCACACGGGCATTGGCTTCTTCGATCACATGCTTGACCAGATCGCCCGCCATGGCCTGATCGACCTCGACATCCACGCCGTGGGCGACCTGCACATCGACGGTCACCACACGGTTGAAGACGTCGGCATCACCCTGGGCCAAGCCTTTGCCAAGGCCGTGGGCGACAAAAAGGGCATCCGCCGCTACGGCCATGCTTACGTCCCCTTGGACGAGGCCTTGTCCCGCGTCGTGATCGACTTCTCCGGCCGTCCTGGCCTGGAGATGCACATTCCCTTCACCTCGGGTGCCATCGGTGCTTTTGACACCCAGCTGACCTACGAATTCTTCCAAGGCTTCGTCAACCACGCTGGTGTGACCCTGCACATCGACAACCTCAAGGGCGTCAACGCGCACCATCAGTGCGAAACCGTTTTCAAAGCCTTTGCACGCGCTTTGCGTGCGGCCTTGGAGCGCGACCCCCGCATGGTCGGCGTCATCCCGTCGACCAAGGGCTCGCTGTGACCCACGCCTGGATTGCTGCCTGAACCTGCCATGAGCCAAGTTTCTACCGTTGCCGTCATCGACTACGGCATGGGCAACCTGCGATCTGTGTCGCAGGCCGTTGAGCACGCAGCCAAAGACCTGAACCTGAAGGTCGTGGTGACCAACGACCCCGATGTGGTTCACGCCGCCGAGCGCGTGGTGCTGCCAGGGCAGGGCGCCATGCGCGACTGCATGCGCGAATTGCGCGAAGCCCATGGCGGTGGCCTGCTGGGCGCCGTGCGCGACGCGGCGGCCAACAAGCCGCTGATGGGCGTGTGCGTGGGCATGCAGATGCTGCTCGACCATTCTGAAGAGCAAGACACCCCTGGCCTCGGGCTGATTCCGGGGCAAGTCGTCAAGTTTCGTTTGGATGGTTTGACGCAGCCCGACGGCAGCCGCTACAAGGTGCCGCAAATGGGCTGGAACCGCGTCAGCCAGCCGCGTCATGCGAGCGTGTGGGGCGGTCAACCTCACCCGGTGTGGGCCGGCATCCCCGACGACAGCTATTTCTATTTCGTCCACAGCTACCATGCGCGCGTGGATAATGCGGTCCACAGCGCTGGCGAAACCGATTACGGCGTGCGCTTTACCTGCGCCGTGGCTCGGGATAATATTTTCGCCACGCAGTTTCACCCTGAAAAAAGTGCCGAACACGGTTTGGCGCTTTATCGCAATTTCCTGCTCTGGAAACCCTGAGGTTGCTGGCCCTCCAAGCCAGCCGCATCTGAGTCCCAGCTGTTCATCGATTTTCTTCACACTTCCGCACCACAGCCATGCTGTTGATTCCCGCCATTGACCTGAAAGACGGCAAATGCGTGCGCCTGAAACAAGGCGACATGAACGACTCCACCACCTTCGGCGAGGACCCGGCTGCGATGGCCCGGCGATGGCTGGACGCAGGCGCCCGTCGCCTGCACCTGGTGGACCTCAACGGAGCGTTCGCTGGCAAACCTGTCAATGAGGCGGCCATCAAGGCCATCCTCAAAGAAGTGGGCGAAGAGATCCCTGTGCAATTGGGCGGTGGCATCCGTGACCTCGACACCATTGAGCGCTACCTCGACGGCGGCCTGAGCTACGTCATCATCGGCACTGCGGCCGTCAAAAACCCCGGTTTCTTGCGTGATGCGTGCAGCGCCTTTGGCGGCCACATCATCGTGGGTCTGGACGCCAAGGACGGCAAGGTCGCCACCGATGGCTGGAGCAAGCTCTCTGGGCACGAGGTCATCGACCTGGCCAAGAAGTTCGAAGACTACGGCGTCGAAGGCGTGATCTACACCGACATCGGCCGTGACGGCATGCTGTCGGGCGTCAACATCGAAGCCACCGTGAAGCTGGCCCAGGCCTTGACGATCCCTGTGATCGCCTCGGGCGGGCTGTCCAACATCGCCAACATCGAAGCGCTCTGCGCGGTCGAGTCTGATGGCGTTGAGGGCGTGATCTGTGGCCGCGCCATTTACTCGGGCGACCTTGATTTCGCAGCCGCTCAAAAGCGCGCCGACGAACTCAACGGCGGCGTCTGACGTGCTGGCCAAACGCATCATTCCTTGCCTGGACGTGACCGGTGGGCGCGTCGTCAAGGGCGTGAACTTCCTGGAGCTGCGCGATGCCGGTGACCCGGTCGAAATCGCCGCGCGCTACAACGACCAGGGCGCCGACGAACTCACCTTCCTCGACATCACCGCCACCAGCGACGGCCGCGACCTGATCCTGCACATCATCGAAGCCGTGGCCTCACAGGTCTTCATCCCCTTGACGGTGGGTGGCGGCGTGCGCGAGGTGGCCGATGTGCGTCGCTTGTTGAACGCGGGTGCCGACAAGGTCAGCTTCAACTCGGCGGCGATCGCCAACCCGCAGGTCATCCGTGATGCCTCTGAGCGCTACGGCTCGCAGTGCATCGTGGTGGCCATCGATGCCAAGCGCCGTCAGGGCGACGACCTGATCGCACGCGGACCGGGTTGGGACGTGTACAGCCATGGCGGCCGCAAAAACACGGGCATGGACGCCGTGGCTTGGGCCACGCAAATGGCCGAGCACGGCGCCGGCGAGATCTTGCTGACCAGCATGGACAAAGATGGCACCAAGTCAGGCTTTGACCTTCAGTTGACGCGCTCGGTCAGCGATGCGGTCGGTGTGCCCGTCATCGCCTCAGGCGGTGTGGGCAACCTGGATCACTTGGCCGATGGCGTGCAGCAAGGCGGTGCCGATGCGGTGCTGGCTGCCAGCATCTTCCACTACGGCGAGTACACCGTGGGCCAGGCCAAGGCCTTGATGGCCCAGCGCGGTATCCCTGTGCGCTTGTGATACGCGCGTCGCTCCTCGTTTGAAAGCCGCCTTGTGCGGCTTTTTTCTTGCCTGGCCTGTGTGCGCTGAATCACACCACTGTCGGCAAGGGCATGCCTGTTCACACGACTTCACATGGGCGCGCGGGCTTAATGTGGTGGCGGGATGTGTCATGCGCTCTCCGTGCCCAGGTAACGAACCGGGCCGCCAGAGAGTGTCAGATCTTCATAAGGAGTTGGTCATGCCCCTCAGTCAGCGTTTCAAAGCCCTGCCACTTGCCAGCCTCACGGCGCCACCCAGCTTGCCCAAGGTTCAGCGCAGCGCGCAACCCGGTGATCCTGCCTTGGCCCTGCTCACCGATCTGCACCACAGTGCCTGCGTGGTCGCCAGCCACCGCGATGGACTCGACGCTACGGTGCAACTGATGGTGCGTGCCGGGGTGCGGATGGTGTTTGTATCGGACGTCGATGGCGTCTTGGTTGGCATGGTCACCGCCGAGCACATCCAAGGCGAGCGCCCCGTTGTGCGCGCGACCGCTCAGCATGTGCCTCACAAAGAGCTCACGCTGGCCGACGTGATGGTGCCGGTCAACCAATGGGACGTTGTTGAGCTCTCTGCGGTGCGCACTGCACGGCTGGGCGACGTGGCCGCCACCTTGCATGAGCACGGTCTGCGTTACCTCTTGGTGACCCAGACCAAGCAAGGCGTGACCACTTTGCGGGGTTTGTTCTCAGCGCGCAGGCTGGAGCAGGCGCTGCAGACCGCCATTGAGCCCGACTTGCACTCGCGCAGCTTCGCCGAGTTGGGTCAGGCGCTGGCGCATTGAGCGGGCTCGGGCCGCATCACGCCGGGTTGTCGATGTCGATGAAGGTGTGAGCCACGCCCAACTGCGTGTGCAGGTGCTCTCCCAGCGCCTGCACACCATAGCGTTCGCTGGCATGGTGGCCGCAGGCCAGAAAGGCCACGCCCATCTCGCGGGCGTAATGGGCTTGCGGCTCTGAAATCTCGCCGGTCAAGAAGGCATCGGCACCAGCGGCAATGGCCGCTTCAAAGTACGACTGTGCACCGCCGCTGCACCACGCCACTCGCCGCAATGCGCGGCCATCGCCGGGCACCACGACAGGCGCTCTTCCCATGCTGGCTTGCACGCGGGTGCTCAGCGCATCCAGGCTATGCACATCGTCCGTGGGCCCGATGAAGCCCAGGTCTTGCTCGCCAAAGCGGCCATCGGCGACCCAGCCCATGCGTTGCCCCCACTGCGCGTTGTTGCCCATCGTGGGGTGTGCATCCAAGGGCAAGTGGTAAGCCAAGAGGTTGATGTCGTGCGCCAGCAGTTTGGCCAAGCGTTGTTTCATCCAGCCCTTGACGCAGCCGTCTTGCCCGCGCCAAAACAACCCATGGTGAACCAAGATGGCATCGGCCCCTTCGGCAATGGCCGCGTCGATCATCGCCAGGCTGGCTGTCACACCGGTGACCACCTTGTGCACCTTGGGCTTGCCCTCCACCTGCAGACCGTTCGGCCCATAATCCTTGAAACGGTCCGCCCCCAGCACGTCGTGCAGGTGTCGGTGCAATGCTTCTCTGTCGACCATGGCAGTCTCTTTCTGGCTTGTGATGTTCATGCGCAAAACCTGGCTGATTTTCTCCCAGACCGTCACCGTGCTGGTGGCGGTGTTGTTTGTGGTGTCGACCTTCAAGCCGCAGTGGATCCAGGCAGTGCCCTGGCGCCAGACTTTGCCAGGGCCCACCGTGGCGGTGGCTCCCGTGCCCTCCAATGGCGTCAAAGGGCAGGTGGTGACGCCAGGCAGCTTCCGCGATGCCGCGCGCCGCGCAGCGCCCACCGTGGTCAGCGTGGTCACCAGCAGCTCTGCCGCACGCAACCCACATCGCACCGACCCGTGGTTCCGCTACTTTTTCGGCGAGCAGGGTGGGCAGGCACAAGCCGGCGTGGGCTCCGGGGTGATCGTGTCCCCTGAGGGGTATGTGCTGACCAACAACCACGTGATCGATCGCATGGACGACATCGAAGTCATGCTCACCGATGGGCGCAAGGCGTCGGCCAAGGTCATTGGCACCGACCCAGACACCGACTTGGCCGTGCTCAAAATCGACCTGGACCGCTTGCCCGCCATCACCTTTGGCAGCTCTGACAACCTGCAGGTGGGCGATGCCGTGCTGGCCATTGGCAACCCCTTTGGCGTCGGGCAAACGGTCACGGCGGGCATCGTCAGCGCACTAGGGCGCAACAAGCTGGGCATCAACACCTTTGAGAACTTCATCCAGACCGATGCGGCCATCAACCCCGGCAACTCCGGCGGCGCTTTGGTGGACGAGGGCGGCAACTTGGTGGGCGTCAACAGCGCGATTTATTCGCGCTCAGGCGGCAACATGGGCATTGGCTTTGCCATTCCGGTGTCGACCGCACGGCAGGTGATGGACACCTTGATCCGCGATGGCGCGGTCACGCGTGGTTGGATCGGGGTGGAGCCTCGCGATTTGACGCCTGAAATTGCCGAGACTTTCAACTTGCCCGTGAAAGAGGGCGTGTTGATCACGGGCGTCTTGCACGAGGGGCCGGCGGCGCAGTCGGGCCTGCGCCCAGGTGATGTCGTCTTGCAGATCGGAGCGGTTCAAGTGGCCAACACCGCGCAACTGCTCAATGCCGTGGCCGCGCTCAAACCAGGGCAAACGGCCAGCGTGCTGGTGCAGCGCGCCAACGAGAAGCTGGCTTTGCAGGTGGTGGTCGCCAAGCGCCCGAAAGCGCAAGCGCCAGCCCGGCAAGAGGGTGAGGGTCAGTGACCCTGCCTTGATCAGGTCGACGACGTTGCGTCGTCGGCCGGCGTATCTGGCGCTTGTGTGTGCTTGACGAACAGCTGCGCAGCCCAAATGCCGACTTCGTAAAGCAAGCACATCGGGATCGCCAGCGACAGCTGCGACACCACGTCGGGTGGTGTGATCACGGCCGCGATCACGAAGGCAATCACGATGAAGTAGCTGCGGAACTCTTTGAACTTTTCGACCGAGACAATGCTCATGCGCGCCAGGATCACCAGCACCACGGGCACCTCAAATGCCGCACCGAAGGCCAAAAACATGTTGAGCACAAAGCTCAAATAAGCCTCGATGTCAGGCGCGGCTGTGATGCTTTTGGGCGCAAAGCTCTGGATGAAGGCAAATACTTTGCCAAACACAAAGAAGTAGCAAAACGCCACGCCGGCGAAGAACAGCAAGGTGCTGGAGACGATGAGCGGCACCACCAGCTTTTTTTCGTGGCTGTACAAGCCCGGCGCCACAAACGCCCACACCTGGTAGAGCACCACCGGCAGGGCCAGCATGAAAGCGGCCAGCATGGTCACCTTGATCGGCACCATGAAAGGTGAGATCGGGTTCGTGGCGATCAGGGTGGCGCCTTTGGGGAGGTGCTCGATCAAGGGCTGTGCGAGCCAGTCGTACAAGGTGGCAGGCGATGGGTAAATCGCCAACACAATGAACATGACGCCAATGGCCAAAACCGCCCGAATCAAGCGGTCGCGCAGTTCAAGCAGGTGAGAGACAAAGGGCTGCTCGGTGCCGCCCAAATCATCGGGGCTGGGGGTGGGATCGCTCACGTGTGTTGTCGGTTAACCGTGTCGCGCAGGCGTGCTGGGTCGGAAGCGAGCCACGCGGGCTGCACCAGACTGCACATGCCGGCGGACACCGTTTTTTTGCTTGTACCAAAGCGGCGTGGCAGCCCGTTTGAGGCGCCAGTTCTTGCGTTTGGGCGTCGAGATGCTGCCGTAGTAAGGCGTGCTGTTGTGGTCGTAGGCGGTGTGCGAGGAGGTGCCGCTCAGCGCCTCAGTGGTGTCTTGCCACTGGGTGCTGACTTCTTGCTCGACGTTGCGCGCCGCATCCTCAATCCCCGACTTCATCTTCTTGAGCTCTTCGAGCTCGATGGACCGGTTGACCTCGCTTTGCACCTGCGCCACGTAACGTTGCGCCTTGCCCAGCAAAACGCCCACAGTGCGCGCGACCTTGGGCAGGCGCTCAGGCCCGATGACGATCAGCGCCACCGCGCCAATCAGAGCCAGTTTGTCGATGCCGAAGTCGATCATGGATCAGATCAAGACTTGTTCTTGGCTTCAACGTCAACGGTGTTGGCGTCGTTGCGGGCAGCGTTGGTCACTTGCTGGTTGGCCTCTGGCGTGCCGCCATCCTTCATGCCGTCTTTGAAGCCCTTGACCGCAGAGCCCAGGTCGGTGCCCACGTTCTTGAGCTTCTTGGTGCCGAACACCATCACCACGATGACCAGCACGATCAACCAATGCCAGATGCTGAATGAACCCATGATCTTCTCCAAAAAGGTCTTTGAGACCCGAACTTAAACGATGTCAGTGGCTGCTTCTGCAATATGCGGGCCACTGTGGCTGTTTTGTCAGACTTGTCAGACGCCCTTGGCAGCGGGCGTTGTTGTTTTGCGCATGGCGAACTCTTCAAGGCCCGACAAGCCTTCGCGGCGAGCCAACTCGGCCACGACTTCTTGAGGCCCCAAACCGAGGTGGGCCATGGCCACCATCGAATGGAACCACAAGTCGGCAAACTCGCCCACCAAAGCTTGGCGCTTGGCCTCTGTGGGCGCCAAGCTCAGGTCTTTGGCGGCAATCACCGATTCGGTGGCTTCTTCGCCCACCTTTTTCAAGATGGTATCGGTGCCTTTGTGGAACAGGCGGGCCACGTAGCTTTTGTCAGGGTCGCCGCCTTTGCGGGACTCAATGACATCAGCGATGCGTGCCAGCGCGTCCAATGTGTTTGCGGACTTGCTCATTTGTAGATGCTTTGTGGGTCTTTGATGACCGGGTCCACGCTGACCCATTGCCCATTGTCGTACTTCTGGAAAAAGCAGCTGTGCCGACCTGTGTGACAGGCAATGCCGGGCTCATGGCCTTGTTGCGTCACGCGCAGCAGCAGCACATCGTTGTCGCAATCCATGCGGATGGCGTGCACTTTTTGGATGTGGCCTGACTCTTCGCCTTTGTGCCACAGGCGCTTGCGCGAGCGGCTCCAGTAGACGGCTTCACCCAGCGCTGCGGTGCGGGCCAGCGACTCGCGGTTCATCCAAGCGAACATCAACACGTCGCCAGTGCTGTCTTCCTGGGCAATCGCGGGCACCAGACCGTTTTCATCCCAACGGATGTCATCTAACCAAGTCATGTCGCAAGTGTAGCAACCGGGGACAGGCCCTTGCGCCAACGCTGTTGCTGCCGGCGACAATGTGGCCTATGCCGCAAACACCTTTTCATGCCTCGTCCCGCCCTGAGACCGACCCCGCTTTGGCGGCGTCCAAACCCCTGGCGATCACGATGGGGGACGCCTGCGGGATTGGCCCCGAAATCGTGGCCATGAGTTGGGCCGAGCACGGGCCTGCCTTGGTGGTGGGCTGCCCCGAGGTCATGCGGCGGGCGGCTGGGTGGGTGCCGGCAGATCGGCGTCCGCACATCGTTGCGCTGGCGTCACCTGCGTCTTTCGGTGTCTTGCAAGCGGGGCAGCTGGGGGTATGGGCGCCGCCTGGCTTGCCTGCCGACTTGTTGGACGCGCCCATGGGCCAAGTTGACGAGCGTGCGGGCAGGGCAGCGGCCGCGTGCATCCGCGAGGCCGTGCGTCTGGCGCAAACGAGCGAGGTGGCGGGCATTGTCACGGCGCCTTTGCACAAAGAGGCGTTGGCCCTGGCCGGCGAGATCTACCCCGGCCACACCGAGTTGCTGCAAGCCGAGGGCACGCCCCCTGGGCAAGCGCCGCAGCCGGTGCGCATGATGTTGGCCAATCCAGAGCTCAAAACGGTGCTGGTGACCATCCACGTGTCATTGCGCCAAGCCATCGAGCAGGTCACCACCGCATCGGTTCTCGAGACGCTGCGCATCACCCACATCAGTGCCGCGCGCTGGGGTTTGCCGCACCCGCGCATTGCCGTGGCAGGGCTGAACCCGCATGCCGGCGAGGGTGGCTTGTTCGGTGACGAGGAGCTGACCGTGATCGGCCCTGCCATCGCGCAGGCCCGTGCCGAAGGCATCGACGCCATCGGCCCCTTGGCGCCAGACACCGTATTCATGCGGGCAAGACATGCGCCTCCGCAACACGTGGGTGAGTTCGATGTGGTGGTGGCGATGTACCACGACCAAGGCCTGATCCCGGTCAAATACATGGGCTTGGACCATGGCGTGAATGTGACCTTGGGCCTGCCTTTTGTGCGCACCAGTCCTGACCACGGCACGGCTTTTGACTTGGCGGGCAAGGGCTTGGCCGACCCATCGAGCTTTGTTCAGGCCGTGCGCATGGCCCGCCAGCTGCTCTCAGGCGGCTGAGCGGGTTTTGGGCGCGGCGCTCAGCGCTGCCAGCTGCTTGCGTGCCCGCACCGTGGCGCGCTCGATCAATTCAGCCTGCTCAAAGGCCTTGAAACGGCCCGACTCGCACATTTTGGCCAGCGTGCGCGCCGTCAGCGAAATCGTCTGCTTGTGCGTGTGGCCGTGCGTGAAGATGAAGAAATTGCGCCCTTCGCTGATCCAGGTCAAGCGAACCCGCTTGAGCTGACCCTGCATCATCATTTGGTAGGCGGTGCCTTTTTGAATGTGATGGATCAGTTGAAGGCCAGCGCAGGGCGGTGGCGGGCTGTCGAGGTTGATGTCAACCTCGCTCAGTGCCGGATCTGACGCGGCCGCCAAGTCGAGGTTGATGTCCAGTGGACCATCGCTGGCCAAGGCCGCCTCTGACACAAAGCCTGCTTGCTGAACTTCGGCCGCCGTGACGGCAGAGACCACGCTCAGCTTGGGCGCGTGCTTCAGGTCGTCCAGCGCCGCAGGCATGGGGTCGTTGGCTGCGTCTTCTCGGCTGGGAATCGCCATCCGCTCGACCTTGACCAGTTGCTGCTCCAACATGCGTTGGGTCAGTTCATGGTGAGGCGCGGTTTTCAGGCATTCGGCGTGCGCTGGCAGCAGCTCCGAAAAGAACGCCTGTTTGGCCTCTTCGGCCCATTGAATCAGCCCCAAGCCTTCGTTGAGATCCTTCATCAATTGGGGCAGCTTGAGCAAAAACGCCTTGCGCAGTTGCGGGTGCCCCTTGGGCTGGACGCTCAATGCCAGCTCGTGGCCAGCCTTCTTCATGCGTACGGCCAGCGGCGACTCGGCGCCGTCGCGCGCTGAAGCCATGACCTGCACCTGGCTCCAAATCTGGGCCAGGAACTCCCGCACGAAGCCGGGCATCTCCACGTCTTTGAGCTCGCGCTGCAGGATTTGCATGTACCGCTGCTGCACACGCAGATCGGCCTCTTTGCCGTTGAGCAGCGCGGCCACGGCGGCTTGCTCTGCGGCGTCTCGGTCGCTTTCGGTGTTGATGAACGCTTCCAGCTCGGCGAGCTTGGCTTCGTACAAGTCCATCCGGTCGAAATCGCCGTCGACGATGTCGTTGACCAACGCCGTGATGCGGTCGACGCAGGCGCGGCCTGCGCCGTCTTCGTAGTCGTCAAACGACGCTGAGAGCGTGGCGATGCGGTTCACGAAGCGGCGCACAGGGTGCTTGCGTGAATTGAAAAAGCCCATGTCACCCAAGGCCACCCGCAACACAGGCATCTGGAGCCGGGCGATCTGGCGGGCCATTTGCGGCGCGACTTTCGGGTCAGACAAGACCTGGTCAAACAAGGCGGCCACGATGTCAATGACCATCTGGTCCAGCGCTGCGCCGCCGCTGGCGCGCACCAGCTCCTCGCGGTGCGCGCGAATCATGTTGACGGCCATCAAGGGGCCTGCAAAGCCAGCTGCGGCCTGTGAGGCGCCCGTTGGCCCGCCCTGCATGGCATCCTGTGACGCGCCCATCGCGGCCAGGTCGGCGTACAGGTTGTTTTGTGAGCTTTGCTGCGAGATTTGTCGCAACAGGTTTTGGAAGTCGGCGTTGACCGCGGGGCCTTGTCCCGCGCCGCCGCCTTGACGCAGCCTGACTGGCAACGGGCCGTCCAGCGGAGCGCCGGGCATGCTCACGCCGAACATGTCGCTCAGGGCTTGAGCGGCCCTGAGGTGGTCTTGTGCGGTGTAGGGTGCACCGGGTGAGGCGTATCGTGCGCCACCGCGTTGGCCTGGCTGGGTTGCCGCCGTGCTGGGCAAACCTCCGGTCTGGCCAAAGTCGCCAGGCTGGGTGGATGCATAGGTCAGGTCGCCCGACAAGCTGCTGCCAGAGGCGCCGGTGCTGCTCGCACCGCTGCGTGAACCGCCGGCCCCGGTTTGCTTGTGCACCGATAAGCCCAAGGGCTGGATGCCTTGCGCCTTCAGGTCGGCAACGATTTGGCCATAGCCTGCGTTGAGCGCCGGCGCCAGCACCCGCGCCAAATGTGGCGACAAGGTTTCGATCAGCTCGGGCGCTTCTGTTTGAGGCAGGGCATTGGCCAGTGCTTGCAACAGGCTCTTGGCAACGGCCTGCGGACGAAGTGGGTTACCGGCTGGATTGGGGTCGTGCAGCAAGGCGCCGGTATAGGCATTGAGTGCCTCTAGCGCGCCGTCGCAAGCCTGAATCAAGGTCTGCGCCAGGCGGTCGGCGCTCACGCCACGCTCCACCTCGGCGTTGTCGACCAAGGTCAAGGCCGCCCAGTCTGTTTGCGCTGCGCTCACCAAGGCGCCATGGCTGCTGTTGCGCACGGCCTTGTCGGTCTGGCCGCTGAGCAGCTTAGACAGGTGCGTGCGAATCTGGGCCCCATGCACTTCCAGCGCACGTTCGGCTTGGGTCAGTGCCTGCCGTTGCGCGTTGCTGCCCGCAGACAAGGACAGGGGCGCCAACTGAACCACCAGCTTGTCGATCGCATCGGACACCGCTGCCTGGACGCGATGCGTCGCGGCCTGCAGCAAGGTGTCACTACGTGGGTCGGTCACTGGGCGGGTCCAATCTGATCAAACGTCACAGGCCTTGCGGCCCGTATCGGGACTGTCCCAAAAAGGGACCATCTTTGATCGTTGGATATCGGCCGCTCAGCGCCCGTCTTTCGTTATTTTTTCAAATTGTCACGAATCTCACGCAGCAGCAAGATGTCCTCTGGCGTCGCGGCGGGTGCGGCCGGCGCAGGCGCTTCTTCCTTTTTCATGCGATTGATCTGCTTGATCATCAAAAAGATGATGAAAGCCAAGATTGCAAAGTTCAGTGCCACGGTCAAGAAGCTGCCGTAGGCAAACACAGCCCCTGCTTTTTTGGCATCGGCCAAGGTCAGGCCCACTTGCTGGCCTGACAAGGCGATGTAGTAGTTGCTGAAGTCCAAGCCGCCGACAACCTTGCCCACCAAGGGCATGATCAAGTCATTGACCACGGAGTCGACGATCTTGCCAAAAGCGCCGCCGATGATCACACCGACAGCCAAGTCGACCACGTTGCCCTTGACCGCAAACTCCTTGAATTCGCTGAAAAAGCCCATGTTATTGCTCCAATCTTGGTTTGAATGTTTGGCTGGTCAGGGTAACGTTTTGCATGAGCGAAACCAAGGGGAGCTTGGCGATTTCCCCTAGTGTGATGGCCTCTCCTGTGGTTGAAATGTTGCAGCGCGGTGGGGCCTGACCTTGATTACGCACAAGCTGCTCAGCTAGGGCGCACTGTTGGCGTCCGTTAGAATAAGACGCTCGCTTTACCAAAATGTCATCGTCCCATCCGTCCATGAGGAAAAGGAAACCATGAGCAATCAGCCAGTGGATCAAAGCCGTCGGACCTGGGTGACCATGGCCTGCGCCGCCGGTGGCGTGGGTGGTGTGGCCACCGCCATTCCCTTCGTGTCGACCTTCCAACCCTCTGAGCGTGCTCGTGCTGCTGGTGCGGCGGTGGAGGCAGACATCAGCACCCTCAAAGAGGGCGAGATGATGACGGTTGAGTGGCGCGGCAAGCCCGTCTGGATCCTCAAGCGCACGCCAGAGCAGCTTGCAGGCCTGTCCAAGCTCAACGACCAACTGGCCGATCCCAAGTCTGAGCGCAAGCTCGAGATGACCCCCGAATACGCGCGCAACGAACACCGCTCGATCAAGCCTGAGATCATGGTCGCTGTGGGCATTTGCACCCATCTGGGTTGCTCGCCCTCGTCCAAGTTCCAGGCAGGTGCGCAACCATCCTTGCCCGATGACTGGCCGGGTGGTTTCTTGTGCCCTTGCCACGGCTCCACGTTTGACTTGGCTGCGCGCGTGTTCAAGAACAAGCCTGCCCCAGACAATCTGGAAGTGCCCCCCCACATGTACCTGTCCGATACCAAATTGCTGATTGGTGAAGACAAAAAGGCTTGACAGGAGACAACACGATGGCTGAATTCAAGCAAGCGCCCGCAGGTGCTTCTGCAGGCGAGAAGTTGCTCAACTGGGTGGACAACCGCTTCCCTGCCACCAAGCTGTGGAACGAGCATGTGGGCGAGTACTACGCGCCCAAGAACTTCAATTTTTGGTACTTCTTCGGCTCTTTGGCCCTGATGGTGCTGGTGATCCAGATCGTGACCGGCATTTTCCTGGTCATGAACTACAAGCCAGACGCGGCCTTGGCATTCGCCTCCGTTGAATACATCATGCGCGACGTGCCTTGGGGCTGGTTGATCCGCTACATGCACTCAACGGGTGCATCGGCGTTTTTCGTCGTGGTGTACCTGCACATGTACCGCGGCCTGATCTACGGCTCCTACCGCACCCCGCGTGAGTTGGTGTGGATCTTCGGCTGCCTGATTTTCTTGTGCCTGATGGCCGAAGCCTTCATGGGCTACCTGCTGCCTTGGGGGCAGATGTCCTTCTGGGGCGCGCAGGTGATCATCAACTTGTTCGCGGCTGTGCCTTTCGTTGGGCCTGACCTGGCCATTTTGATCCGCGGCGACTATGTCGTGGGCGATGCCACACTGAACCGCTTCTTCTCGCTGCACGTGATCGCCGTGCCCCTGGTCCTGCTGGGCCTGGTGGTCGCGCACATCATCGCGCTGCACGAAGTCGGCTCGAACAATCCGGACGGCGTCGAGATCAAGAAGGGCCCGAAAGACGCTAACGGCCACCCTCTGGACGGGGTGCCTTTCCACCCGTATTACTCGGTGCCTGTCTCTTATACACATCTGACGCTGCCGACGAACTCTAGGGTGTAGATCTCGGTGTCACACGAAGTCAGTCCGCTGATGAAACTGATCGGCCGCGGCGACACCACCGTGGTCGATGCCTATCTGTCACCGATCCTGCGCCGTTACATCGATCGCGTTGCCGCCGAATTGCAGGGCGTG
>JAVLFO010000441.1:0-7089 GCA_046052805.1 Aquabacterium sp.
GTTCGTCTCGGCCAACCCCACCGGCCCGCTGCACGTGGGTCACGGTCGCCAAGGCGCCCTGGGCGATGCCCTGTGCAACCTCTTTGAGACGCAAGGCCAGCAGGTCACCCGCGAGTTCTATTACAACGACGCGGGCGTGCAAATCGCCACGCTGACATCGTCGACCCAGGCGCGTCTCAAGGGCTTCAAGCCCGGTGACGCCGAGTGGCCTGAGTCTGCCTACAACGGCGACTACATCGCTGACATTGCCGAGGCCTTCCTGGCCAAAGCCACCGTCAAGGCCGACGACCGCGAGTTCACCGCCTCGGGCGACATCAACGACCTCGACAGCATCCGCCAGTTCGCCGTCGCTTACCTGCGCCACGAGCAAGACCTCGACCTGCAGGCCTTTGGCGTGCGCTTTGACAACTACTACCTCGAGTCCAGCCTCTACACCTCAGGCCGGGTCGACGCCGCGGTGCAAAAGCTCAAAGACGCTGGCAAGACGTTCGAAGAAGGCGGCGCCCTGTGGTTGCGCTCGACCGACTACGGTGACGACAAAGACCGCGTCATGCGCAAAACCGACGGTGGCTACACCTACTTCGTGCCCGATGTGGCCTATCACATCGCCAAGTGGGAGCGCGGCTTCGAACAGGTCGTCAACATCCAAGGCTCCGACCACCACGGCACCATCGCCCGCGTGCGCGCTGGCCTGCAAGCCGCCGGCGTCGGCATCCCACAGGGCTGGCCCGACTACGTGCTGCACAAGATGGTCACCGTGATGAAGAACGGCGAGGAGGTCAAGATCTCCAAGCGCGCCGGCAGCTACGTCACGTTGCGCGACCTCATTGAGTGGACCAGCAAAGACGCCGTGCGCTTCTTCCTGATCAGCCGCAAGGCCGACACCGAATTCGTGTTCGATGTTGACTTGGCCCTCAAGCAAAACGACGAGAACCCTGTGTTCTACGTCCAGTACGCCCACGCCCGCATCCACTCGGTGCGCGCGCAGTACGTTGACAAGAGCGGCGGCGATTTGGCCACCCTGGGCCAAGCCCAGCTGAGCCTGCTCGCCGCCCCGACCGAGCTGGCGCTGATGAGCAAGCTGGCCGAGTTCCCCGATATGCTGACCGGCGCAGCCGAAGGCCTGGCCCCTCACGACGTGGCGTTTTACCTGCGCGACCTGGCCAGCGCCTTCCACAGCTACTACGCCGCCGAGCGCTTCTTGGTCGATGATGCCGAACTGGGCCGTGCCCGTTTGGCGCTGCTGACGGCCACCGCTCAGGTGCTGCGCAACGGCTTGGCCCTGCTGGGCGTGAGCGCCCCCGAAAAGATGTGACCGATCCGGTCCAACCACCCACATCACAGAGGACTTGGCTATGAAATCCCAACGCGGAGGTTTCTTCCTCGGCATGATCGTCGGCCTGCTGGTCGGCTTGGCGCTGGCCTTGGGCGTGGCGCTCTACATCGCCAAGGTGCCGCTGCCCTTCATCGACAAAGTGCCCCAGCGCACCGCCGAGCAAGACGCCGCCGAGGCCGAGCACAACAAGAACTGGGACCCCAACAGCCCGCTGTACGGCAAGAACCCCGCCAAGCCGCACGCGGTCCAGCAAGAAGCCAGCGGCGCCATGCCAGGTGCCGGCGGCAATGTGGTGAGCGACCCTGCTGGCACCGAGACCCCGGTGGCACCGGTGGCGCCTGCGGCCAGCCCGGCCAAAGCGGCGTCGTCTGCCAAGGCGGCCAGCAGCGCCGCGTCCAGCAGCCGCAACCCGGCCGCCATCTTGTCGGGCGAGAACGTGTCGGCCGCTTCTGCGCCTGACGCGTTGAGCTATCAGGTGCAGGCTGGCGCTTACGGCAGCCAGCCCGAAGCCGAGCAGCAACGCGCCAAGTTGGCCATCATGGGTTTGGAAGCCCGCATCCAAGAGCGCGAAGTCAACGGTCGTACCATGTTCCGTGTGCGCCTGGGCCCGTATGCCCAGCGTGACCAGGCCGAAGAGGTTCGGGTCAAGCTGCAAGGCGCGGGTGTTGAATCCGCGCTGGTGCGCATCCAGAAGTGAAACCAAAAGGACTTTGCATGAACCGCCGCGATTTCTCTGTTCAGACTCTGAGCGCACTGGGCCTGGCCGCCGCTGGCTTGCCGTCCTTGTCGCAAGCCCAAGGCGGGCCCGTTGAAGGCACGAACTACCTCAAGCTGTCGCAAGCGGCGCCTACGTCGGCGCCCGCAGGCAAGGTCGAAGTCATTGAGTTCTTCTGGTACGGCTGCCCGCATTGCAACCATTTCGAGCCCGACTTGGCCGCATGGGCTGCCAAGCTGCCATCCGATGTGGTGTTCCGCCGCGTGCCCGTGGCCCTGCGCCCCAACCCAGGCGACATCCACCAGCGCCTGTACTACGCGCTCGATGGCATGGGCCTGATCCCCACAATGCATGCCAAAGTGTTCCGTGCCATCCACGAAGAGCACCTCACCCTCGACAAGCCCGAGCTGATCGCCGACTTCTTGGTCAAGCAGGGCGTCGACAAAGCCAAGTTTTTGGCCATGCTTGACTCGTTTGCCGTGCAGACCAAGTCGCGCCAAGCCCGCACCCTGATCGATGCTTACAAGCTCGACGGCGTCCCTGCCATTGGCGTGGGTGGTGTGTACTACACCTCGGTGTCGATGAATGGCACCTCGGCGGCGACTTTGGCCACCACCGACGCACTCATCCAAAAGCTGCGCAAAGCGCGCTGAGCACGCACCTGCGCACCCCGCGACTGGGCTCAGCCTGCGCGTTGCGTCAGGAACTGGCTGGCCAGTTGCGCCAACGAGCCCAGGCCCCCCTGGGGCATTTCGCCGCCCGGGGTGGCGTTGTCGACCAGTTGTGGCAGCAATTGAGACAGGTGTTGGCTCACTTGGGCGGGGTCCAGGCCCACTTGGGCGGCCAGCTTGCTGACCGTTTCAGAGCCCAGCACCGATTGCAGCTGCTCGGCTGAAATTGGCAGGTTCTGGCCGGTGCCGATCCAGGACTGGATGACGTTGCCCATGCCGCCTTGCTGGAAGGCCGTCACCAAACCTGAGAGGCCGCCGCCGCCCTCATTGCCCTGCAAGAGGCCGATGGCCGCTGTCAGCAGGTCGCCGTTGCCACCTGGGTTGGTGCCGCCTGCGCCGTTCAAGGCTTGTTGGGCTGCGCCCAAAACGCTGTCGAGAAGTCCCATGGTCTTGCTTTCTGTGCTGTGAGGTTGAGAAGCCAGTGGCCCACGGCGGCGTGAGGATTTCGCAAAAGGCAGCTACATGTCGCCCACTTCGCGGCTAAAATCAATGCAAATTTCATGCCGAAAATGCAGCTGACTTACCCCAACCCTTGTCCGCCTGAGCGCCTGGCCCATGCGCGCCCGTTTCGCGCCGTGCAGCGCACTGCGCTGCTGGCTTGGGCGGGCATGTGCGCCGCATTGTGGCTCACGCCGGCCTGGTCTGAAAAGGCCGACCGCAGCCAGCCGCTCAACTTTGCCGCTGATGCGGCTCGGGTCGACGACGCCCAGCGCCTGAACATCCTCAGCGGCAACGTCGAGATCACCAAAGGCACCATGCTGCTGCAGGCCGATCGCGTCGAGGTGCGCCAAAACGCCGACGGCACGCAAAGCGCTGTGGCCACGGGCGGCCCAGGCGGGCGCTCGTTTTTCAAGCAAAAGCGCGATGGGGTCGACGAGGCCATCGAGGGTCAGGCTGAAAAGGTCGTCTACGAAGGCCGCGACGACACCGTGCACTTCACTGGCCGCGCCACCATGCGCCGCCTCAAAAGCGGGGTGATGAGCGACGAGGTCACCGGCCCGCTGATCATTTACGACAACAAAACCTCGGTGTTCCAAGTGGTGGGTGCCTCCGGCAAAACCGACACCCTGGGCACGCCCAAAGGCCGTGTGCGCGGTGTGATCACGCCCCGCGCCCCCGAGCCCGAGGCGCCTGCGCGCGACAAAGCCCCGGCCTTGACGCCAGCGGCCACCTTGTCCAAGCCGGCATCTGAAGGCGGTCGCTGACATGAGCACCGCCACGTCGTCCGCCACCGTGTCGGTCACCGGCAGCCAGCTGCGCGCCGAGGGCCTGAAAAAGCGCTACGGCGCCCGCACCGTGGTGCACGACGTGCACGTGGCGGTGGGTGCTGGTGAGGTCGTGGGTCTGCTCGGCCCCAATGGCGCCGGCAAGACCACCAGCTTCTACATGATCGTGGGCCTGGTTCGGGCAGACGCCGGCCAGATCGACATCGACGGCCAGCGCGTCGAGCGCCTGCCCATCCACCAGCGCTCGCGCTTGGGGCTGAGCTACCTGCCGCAAGAGGCCTCGATTTTTCGCCAGCTCAATGTCGAAGACAACATCCGCGCGGTGCTTGAGTTGCAGGTCGACGAGCGTGGCAAACGCCTGAGCAAGGCCACCATCGAAGAGCGCCTGAACACGCTGCTGCGTGACCTCAGCATCGAGAAGCTGCGCACCAGCCCCTCGCTGGCGCTGTCGGGCGGTGAGCGCCGCCGCGTTGAAATCGCGCGCGCACTGGCCACACAGCCGCGCTTCATCTTGCTCGACGAGCCCTTCGCGGGCGTCGACCCGATCGCCGTCATCGAGATCCAACGCATCATTGGTTTTCTCAAAGCGCGCGGCATTGGCGTGCTCATCACCGACCACAACGTGCGCGAGACGCTGGGCATTTGCGATCGCGCCTACATCATCAGCGAGGGCAGGGTGCTGGCCGAAGGGCGCCCGTCCGAGATCATCAACAACGCCGAGGTCCGCAAGGTCTACCTGGGCGAGAACTTCCGCATGTAAGGCCGATCGGCAGCCATGAAGCCCTCTTTGCAGTTCCGGCTGTCCCAGCACCTGGCGCTCACGCCGCAGCTCCAGCAGTCCATCCGGCTGCTGCAGCTGTCCACGCTGGAACTCCACCAGGAAATCGAGCAAATGCTCGAACAAAACCCTTTCCTGGAGCCCGACGAGGCCTTCCCCGCGCTCGAAACCCTGGCCACCGCCGAGTTCGAGCGCCAGCGCAACGACAGCAACAGCCACGAAGACAGCGCCTCTGACCGCGACGGCGGCACCGCCGAAGCAGAAACCCCCGCCATCGACACCGCCGAAGCCGGCGCCACCGAGCGCGACGATTGGGAAAACGGCACCGAGCGCGATGACTTCGACGGCATCCGCGAAACCCCGTCTCGCAACGACGCCGACGACGACTTCGACCCGCTCGAGCGCAACAGCATCGCCATCAGCCTGCAAGAGCACCTGCGTCGCCAGCTCAGCGGCACGCGCCTGAGCGAGCAAGACATGGCGGCGGTCGACATCCTGATCGAGTCGCTCAACGAAGACGGCTACCTGGCCGACACCCTCGAAGAGATCGCCGAAAGCCTGCTGCCCGAAGAGGCCGACGAAGACATGCGCGACGAGGTCATGTCCCGCCTGCGTTGCGCCTTGGGTTGGCTGCACAACCTCGAGCCTTTGGGCGTGGGCGCGGCCAATCTGTCTGAGTGCCTGATCCTGCAATTGCGCCCGATGCCACCCAGCGCCGCCCGCGACGTGGCCATGGCCATCTGCGACAAGCACCTCGAACTGCTGGCGCGGCGCGACACCAAAAAACTCACGGCCGTCACCGGTGCTGACGAGACCTTGCTCAAGCAGGCCCAAAGCCTCATCGTGTCCCTTGAGCCCAAGCCGGGGCGCCCCTTCACGCGGGCCGAGGCCAACATCATCATCCCCGACGTGATCGTGCAAAAGTCCGGTCGCAACTGGAAGGTCGTGCTCAACCCTGACGTGATGCCCAAGCTGCGCATCAACGACCTCTACGCCCACGCGCTGCGCTCTTCGCGCTCGCCCCGTGGCACGGCCGCGTCTGAAAGCCACACGGCGCTGAGCTCGCGCCTGCAAGAGGCCCGCTGGTTCGTCAAGAACATCCAGCAGCGCTTTGACACCATCTTGCGCGTCTCGCAAGCCATCGTCGACCGGCAAAAGAACTTCTTCAGCCATGGCGAAATCGCCATGAAGCCGCTGGTGCTGCGCGAAATCGCCGATGAACTCGGCCTGCACGAGTCCACCATCTCGCGCGTCACCACGGCCAAGTACATGAACACGCCGTTCGGCACCTTCGAGCTCAAGTACTTCTTTGGCTCCTCGCTCAACACCGAAGCCGGTGGCAATGCGTCGAGCACCGCCGTGCGCGCCCTCATCAAGCAACTGGTGGCTGCCGAAGACCCCAAAAAGCCCTTGTCCGACAGCGCCTTGTCCAACATGCTCGAAGAGCAGGGCATCCAGGTCGCGCGCCGCACCGTGGCCAAGTACCGCGAGGCGCTCAAGATCGCGCCGGCCAACCTGCGCAAAGCCCTGTGATGTTTGCCGGCGCCCAACACCTTTGGTTGATGTTGCCTTGGCAAGACTGGGCCGCCCTGGCCCTGTTTGTCTTCGGTTGGGTGGGCTACGCTCACTTCGCCACGCGCCGCGCCAAGGTGCAGCACACGCTGTTGGCCAGCACCAACCACTTCCGCACCCTGTGGATGCGCCAAGTCACCCACCGTGACCAGCGCATCGTCGACGCGGCCGTCACCCAAAATCTGGCCAGCAGCCCCAGCTTTTGGGCCTCCACCACCATCCTGGTGCTCGGTGGTTTGCTGGCCGTGCTCGGCACCAACGAAAAAGCCACCGAACTCGTCAAAGACCTGCCCTTCGCGGCGCGCACCTCCATGCTCGTCTTCGACATGAAGATCATCGTCTTGCTCGCGGTGTTCGTGTACGCCTTCTTCCGCTTCACCTGGTCCATGCGCGTCTACTCGTTCGGCGCGATCTTGGTGGGCGCAGCCCCCAACGTCGAGGTGTTCGACGCCGGCCAGGCCGACCGCGATGCCTTTGCCGAACGCGCCGGCAAGCTCATGGGCATGGCCGCCGAAAGCTTTGCCGATGGCCTGCGCGCCTACTACATGGCCTTTGCGGTGATCGGGTGGTTTGTCTCACCCTTAGCCTTTGCTTTGGGGACGCTGGCGGTGCTGTTCGTCCTGTATCGGCGAGAATTCCGTTCTGACGTGCTCACGGTGCTCCGTTTTTGAGCCGTCTGCTTGACGGGGGCGCGCCCCGCCGTCGAGCCCGTCATTTCTTCGTGCGACACG
>JAVLFO010000442.1:0-5074 GCA_046052805.1 Aquabacterium sp.
CCGTGCATTGCTCGCGCAACAGCAGCGAAATCATCAACGGGATTTCTAACAAGACTGGCGGTGTGATTTACATCATCACCCAACTGTTGACTCTTGCCAGTTCTGGCCTCATGCTGACGGGAATTTTGTTAGCGCTGCTGTCGGTAGATCCTTTTATCGCGCTGTCTGCATTCGGTGGCTTCGGGCTTATTTACCTAATCATTATTCAGTTGACCCGCTCTCGCCTGCTGGCGGACAGCGTGCGGGTTGCGCGCGAGTCCACCAATGTCATCAAGTCCCTGCAAGAAGGGCTGGGTGGCATAAGAGATGTGCTTATCGACGGCAGCCAAGAAACCTACTGCCAGGTCTATCGCAATGCTGACCTGCCCCTACGCCGGGCCCAAGGCAACAGCTCCTTTATCCAGTCCAGCCCACGCTTTGGCATGGAGGCCTTGGGCATGATTCTTATTTCCGGCCTCGCCTACTCCCTTGCCTTGCAACCTGACGGCGTCGCCAAGGCCATCCCCGTGCTAGGCGCCTTGGCATTGGGCGCCCAGCGCCTGCTGCCGGTGTTGCAGCAAGCCTACGCTGCGTGGACAGGCATTCAGAGTGGACGTGAATCACTGAAAGACGCGCTAGATCTACTTGATCAGCTCTTGCCCGACTATGCAGACCAACCACCCGCAACGCCTATCCCTTTTAAGAAAGACATTCGTCTAACGCAGTTGTCTTTCCGATACCAATCAGAATCGCCCTTTGTATTGAATGGCCTCAATCTAACCATTCCCAAAGGAAGCAGGGTAGGCTTTATCGGCACGACCGGCAGCGGCAAAAGCACATTACTTGACATCATCATGGGCCTTCTGGAGCCCAGCGCCGGCACCCTGCAGATCGATGGACAAGTGCTCACCCCCAAGAACCAGCGCGGCTGGCAGGCCCAAATCGCCCACGTGCCACAAGCCATATTTTTAGCTGACAGCACCATAGAAGAAAACATTGCCTTCGGTGTGCCCAAAGCGCAGATCGACCCAGCGCGCGTGCGCCAAGCCGCGCAGCAGGCCCAGATTGCCAATGCCATCGAATCCTGGCCCCAAGGCTATCAAACCTTGGTGGGTGAGCGGGGTATTCGTCTCTCTGGTGGGCAGCGCCAGCGCATTGGCATTGCCCGCGCGCTCTACAAGCAAGCTGACATTATTATTTTTGATGAGGCCACCAATGCACTGGATGGAGAAACCGAGCGATCCGTCATGCAAGCCATTGAAGACTTGAGTCAAAACACCACCCTGCTTATCATTGCCCATAGGCTAACAACGCTTAGAAATTGCACCCAGGTTGTGGAACTGGCTGGCGGGCGTATCAAGCGTGCTGGTAGTTACCAAGACATTGTGGATCAACCCCTAGGCGCATACCCATGAACATCATCCCCTACAGCTGCCAAGACATCAACCAGGCCGACATCGACGCGGTGGTCGCAGTCTTGCATGCTGAGTGTCTAACTCAGGGCCCTGTCGTACCTGCATTTGAAGAGGCCGTGGCCCTTCACTGCGGTGCGCAGCATGCGGTGGCTGTTAACAGCGCTACCAGCGCATTACACATCGCATGCCTGGCTCTCGGCGTAGGCCCAGGTGACATCGTGTGGACCACTCCCATTACCTTTGTGGCCACGGCCAACTGCGCTCTTTATTGTGGTGCAACAGTGGATTTTGTAGATATCGACGCCCGGACCTACAACCTCAGCGTAGACCGCCTGGCTGAGAAGTTGGCGGTGGCAGCCAGAGTAGGTCAATTGCCCAAAGTGGTCATCCCGGTGCACCTGTCTGGCCAACCGTGTGACATGGTCGGCATCCATGCATTGAGCCAGCA
Organism: Aquabacterium sp.; assembly: GCA_046052805.1. GTDB lineage: Bacteria > Pseudomonadota > Gammaproteobacteria > Burkholderiales > Burkholderiaceae_C > Aquabacterium. The sequence goes on from JAVLFO010000442.1 coordinate 1,843, forward strand.
GTATGGTTTCAAGATCATCGAGGATGCTTCTCACGCTATAAGCGGTAAATACCAAGGAGCCCCCATAGGTAACGGCCGCTATGCGGACATTACCGTCTTCAGCTTTCATCCCGTCAAAATCATTACCAGCGGTGAGGGCGGCATGGCCTTGACCAACGATGCTGCGCTTGCAACCCGCTTGCGCCTTCTGCGCAGTCATGGTATCAGCAGCACCCCAGAAGACATGCAGCCCCGCCCCGCGCAGGAAATCTGGAATTACCAACAAATCGCTCTGGGCTTTAACTACCGCATGACAGATATTCACGCGGCACTGGGTCTGAGCCAAATGCGGCGCCTGGACGAATTTCTTATTCAGCGCCACACCATTGCCCAGCGGTATAACCAGCTATTGTCCGAGCTGCCTGTTACCACCCCTTGGCAACACCCGGACAGTTATTCGGCATATCACCTCTATGTCACTCGCCTTCAATTGTCTTCAAAAAGTAAAACGCAGCGCCAGGTTTACGAAGCTCTTCGCGCAGCAGGCATCTTGGCCAACCTGCACTACATCCCCGTCTACCGTCAACCCTATTACGAACAAATGGGTTTCGCGGCAGGCTATTGCCCCGAGGCAGAAAAATACTTCGAACAGGCCATCAGTATTCCCATGTACCCGGGATTGACAAATGAGCAGCAAGACTACGTGGTGCGCACCCTGCGGGAGGCTATCGGCGCATGAACATCGCCATCATCCCTGCACGTGGCGGCAGCAAACGCATCCCACGGAAAAACATCAAAGAGTTTTGCGGCAAACCCATGATTGCCTGGTCCATAGAGGCGGCAAAAGAAGCACGCATATTTGATCGAATCATCGTTTCAACTGACGATGAAGAGATCGCAAACGTTGCGAAGAAATGGGGCGCAGAAGTTCCTTTCAATCGACCTGCAGAACTGGCAGATGATTTCGTTCTGCCCACGAAGGTTGTTGCACATGCAACTCAATGGCTGCTAGATCACGATGTGAATGTGCGCGCTGTATGCTGCATATATGCAACGGCTCCCTTTGTTCTCGCTACAGATATTCGCCGAGGGCTGACGGCACTTCAGTCTGGTAACTGGGCGTACGCATTTCCGGTCACAGAGTTTGCCGCACCCATATTCCGTTCCTTCAGGGAAACTGAAGACGGCGGCATTGAGATGTTCTTTCCAGAACACTTTAAGACCCGTTCTCAGGACTTGCTTAAGGCCTTACATGACGTTGGTCAGTACTACTGGGGGCGCCCTGACGCTTGGTTGTCAGGAGCCCGGATATTCGATAGACATTCAAAGCCTATCCAGATCCCCCGTTGGCGAGTTCAAGATATCGACACCGTGGACGATTGGGTGCGTGCAGAGATGCTGGCTCCTATTGTCATGAACTACAAAGAGTCCCATGGTGCATAACTCCGTCTTAGTCCTGGCAGCCCACCCCGATGACGAGGTATTGGGCTGTGGTGGCACGATTGCCAAATGGGTGGGTGCCGGTGCTCGCGTGCATGTGGCATTTTTGGCAGACGGGGTTTACTCCCGCCAGGCAGACGCTCTTGCCCAGCAGGCAGAGTTGCTAGCCCGCCGCGCCGCCGCACAAAAGGCCTGCTCTATTTTGGGTGCTCAATCCGTTTCTTTTGGGGACTTTCCCGATAACCGAATGGACACCATACCCTTGTTGGACATTACGCAGGCAGTAGAAGCACTCGTGGGCATCCACCAGCCTGACACCGTGTTGACGCACCATGCAGGGGATGTCAATATTGATCATCGCCGCCTGCACGAGGCGGTGGTAACTGCATGCAGGCCCCAGCAGGGGCACCCTGTTAAGACGCTTTTGTGCTTTGAAGTGGCATCCAGCACCGAGTGGCAATTGCCGGGTAGTGGCCCCGTGTTTGCTCCCAACTGGTTTGTGGACATTTCGGCAACGCTTGCACGCAAGCTGGCGGCATTAGATGCGTATGCCGGAGAGCTCCGAGCATGGCCCCATCCGCGTTCCCTGCAGGGTGTGGAGCATCTTGCGCACTGGCGTGGCGCCACGGTCGGTGTGGATGCTGCGGAGGCATTTATTTTGGGGCGGCAACTGGCATGAATGTCGTGTTTCGGGTGGATGCCTCCAACCTGATCGGCACCGGCCACGTGATGCGCTGTCGCACGCTTGCTTCTGCGTTGCAGTTACGCGGTGCCCAAATTCGCTTTATTACCCGCAAACACTCTGGCCACTTGGCTGAAGTGCTGGCGCGCGATGGTTTCCAAGTGGAGCTATTGCCGAAACCTGCTGGCGCGGGTTGTGAAGCTGGCTATGCCGGCTGGCTTGGAGTGAGTCAGGGGGAGGACGCTCAGCAGACCATCGACTCATTGAAGGGCTTGGTGTGCGATTTGCTCGTCGTTGATCACTACGCGTTGGATAGCGTTTGGGAGTCCTTGCTTAGGTCCCATGCGTCGAAAATCGTGGTGATCGATGACCTTGCCAACAGGGCCCATGACTGTGACGTGTTACTGGATCAGAACTATTCACTGTCAGGGCCTGAGCGGTACCAGCCCTGGGTGCCGGCCACGTGTCAATTGTTGTTAGGCCCTCGGTGCGCACTATTACGCCCTGAGTACGCGCAGATCCGAGAATCCATGGCGCATCGAACGGGGAGCGTCCAACGTGTTCTGATTTATATGGGCGGATCAGACAGCGCCAACATCACCGGGATGGTGCTGAGGGCCTTGAGTAGCAGTCGTTTGCAGCACCTGGCTGTGGATGTCGTCATTGGCCCCAATTTTGTATTTCAAATCGAAATCACCGAGATGGTGAAGGCGCGACCCAGAACGCAGGCCTACGGTCAGCAGCCACACTTGGCTGGATTAATGGCGACTGCGGATATCGTCGTAGGTGCCGGCGGTGCCACAACGTGGGAGCGCTTGTGTCTGGGCGTGCCGAGTCTGGTGGTAAGCATTGCAGATAACCAAGTGCCTCCCTGCGAAGCGCTGGCATCGTCGGGATTGATCCGATATTTGGGGCGCGCCGAAAATGTGACCGCCGAGCTCATAGAAGAAGCCTTGGTGCAGGAACTCGCCTCAGTGGTTGACCCGTGCGCACGGCAAATGCAGGGTCATGCTGTGGTGGATGGGATGGGTACTTGTCGCGTGCTGGAGGCGATTAGACCAACGCGTGTGTCTGAACTAGAGATCCGCGCTGCCAGGGCCACCGATGTCATGGTTTATTTCAATTGGGTCA
>JAVLFO010000443.1:0-1854 GCA_046052805.1 Aquabacterium sp.
TCGGCAGCGTCAGATGTGTATAAGAGACAGGCACTTGGTTCTGGTCGACGAGATGCACGACACCAACCGCGCCATGTTCACGGTGCTGCGCGAGCTCATGGCCCGCAACCAAGCGGCCTTTGTGGGCGTGGGCGACCGCGACCAGGTCATCCACGCCGTGGCCGGTGCCGACGCCCGCTTCATGGGCGAGGCCTTCGACCGCGAGGTGGCCGTGGCCACGCGCTTTGCGCTCAGCACCACCTGGCGCTTTGGGCAAACGCTGGCCCAAGCCGTCAGCCGGCTGGCGCACCACAAGGCCTATGCCACCGCGCCGGGGCTCGAATCTGGCGTTGAAGCCATTGCCGTGGTCGGCCCGGCCGACTGCAACTGGCACCTCACCCGCCTGATCACCGAGCGCGTGGGCCTGCCGCCCGATGCCCCCGCGTCGGCGATTGCCATCTTGCTGCGCCACCCGCACCAATCGGTCGAGATCGAAAACCACCTGCTCGACAAAGGCATCGACTACCGCACCACGGGCTTTGACACCTACCTCACCCGCCCCGAGGTGCTGTTTGTGCGCGGCCTGTACGCCTGTGCCCACGGCTGCTTTGACGGCATCGAGCGCACCGAGACGCGCATGGCCTTGCTGCGTGCCCTGCTTACGTTTTCGGGCTCGTTTGTGGACACGGGCGAGGCCGACCCCGACCAGCCGGTCGACACCGCCGAGCGCGCCAAGGTCGAGGCCGAGGCCTTCAAGGCCGTCTGCGCCCAGCCCCAATTGGCCGAGAGCTTCTTGAACCATCAGGTGCTGCGCAACGGCCACCCGGCCTCGGTGCGGCTCATCGAGCGAGCGCTCGACGTGCTCAAGCACCCCGACCCCTTGGTGGTGATGGACGAGTTCGTGGCCGCCTTGCGTCCGCGCGAACTGGCCAGCCGCCTGCTGGTGCGCCAGCAAGACATCGCGCAAGTCGAAGACAACATCACCAGCCTGATCGCCTCGGCGGGCAGCTTTGACAACACGGCTTCGTTTTTCAGGGCCATGAACGAGCGCGAAATCCGCCGCCTGGCCATGAACCCGCAGCGCTGCGTGCTGATCAGCAGCATCGAAGCGGCCAAGGGCCTGGAGTTCGAACACGTCATCGTGCCCGGTCTGAACCGCGGAGAATTCGCCGTGGGCGGCGATACGGTGGACAATCGCAACCTGCTCTACGTGGCCATGACCCGCGCCAAACGCCGGCTGACCCTGCTTTACGACGGCAGCCGACCCAGCGCCTACCTCAAGACCATCGGGCTGCTTTGAGCCTTTTCAGGCTCGGCCCCACCACAAGGACAACACATGGCTTCACAACAAGAACACGTCAGCATGGCGCTGTTTTGCGACTTTGAAAACGTCGCCCTCGGCGTGCGCGACGCCAACTACGACAAGTTCGACATCAAGCGCGTGCTTGAGCGCCTGCTGCTCAAAGGCAGCATCGTCGTCAAGAAAGCCTATTGCGACTGGGAACGCTACAAGGGCTTCAAAGCCACCATGCACGAAGCCAACTTCGAGCTGATCGAGATCCCGCACGTGCGCCAGTCGGGCAAGAACTCGGCCGACATCCGCTTGGTGGTCGATGCCCTCGACCTTTGCTACACCAAGTCGCACGTCAACACCTTCGTCATCATCTCGGGCGACTCCGACTTCTCGCCGCTGGTGTCCAAGCTGCGCGAAAACGCCAAGCACGTCATCGGCGTGGGCGTGAAGCAATCGACCTCCGACCTGCTGATCGCCAACTGCGACGAATTCATTTTCTACGACGACCTGGTGCGGGCGCAGAAGAAGACCACCGCGCGCCGCGCGTCGCCCAAGGCCGCGGCTGCGGCCGAAGGCAGCCC
>JAVLFO010000444.1:0-1897 GCA_046052805.1 Aquabacterium sp.
ACGCTCATCCTCTGGGGTGGCCAGGACAGGCTCATCCCGCCGGACAACGCCGACCATTTCCAGCGCGACATCGCCGGCAGCCGCCTGGTGGTGTTCGATGGCCTGGGGCACGTTCCCCACGAGGAAGACCCGGCCGCGACGGTCGCGGCGGTGCAGTCATTCCTGGCCCGTTGACGGGCCGCAGATGTTGCCGACCTGTCACATCTTGCGGGAAAACCCTGCGCCCCCTTGAGGGATGGATGCCGAACCGCTTCGCGTTAAATTCGTCGCTCTTTCGGGTGAGGCTCACCCAAAACCTAGGAGATTCACATGAAGAAGATTGCACTGGCCGGCTTGCTGCTTGCCGCGGTGGGCAGCGCCTCTGCGCAGGTGTACGTGGGTGGCGCGCTCGGCCTGACGCACGTCGACTGCCCGGCCAACGTCGCCAACTGCGACGCCTCCGACATGGGATTCAAAGGCACCGTGGGTTACCGACTCAACCGCGTGGTTGCGCTGGAAGCGTCTTACATCGACTTCGGCAAGAGCAAGTTCAATGTGTTCTTCCTGGGCGGTTCGCAGGAAGTGAGCGGCTTTGTGCTGAACGCCGCTTTGCGCCATGACTTCACCCGCGAGCTGACTGGCGTGGGCCGCCTGGGCTTTGGCACGATGGACACGAAGCAGCGCATCGGCGGGACTTCGCGCACCGAAAGCTCCACGAAGGCCTATGTCGGCTTGGGCCTGGAGTACGCGCTCAGCCGCAACCTCAAGGCCACGGCCGCTGCGGACTTCACCTCGGCCGAGTACAACGGCGATAGCCATGCCGTGCGCATGTTCAGTGCGGGCGCTCAGTACGACTTCTGATCCCGCCTCGCAAGCGCACAAAAAAGGCACCCCGCGGGGTGCCTTTTGCATGGCGGCAGGGGCTGGACGTCAGAACAAGCGTTTGAGCACGACCATGCCCTCGTTGGCCGACCGGCCCTGTTGCCAAGTGCGGCGCCATTCCAGCAGCAGGCTGTGCTGCGCGTCCAGGTACTTGACCTGGCTGAGCCTGAGTTCGCGGCTGCTGTGGTCCTGCCCCAGCGGTTTGGAAATCTGGCTCAGCCGCAGCACCGTCTTCATGTCGAACACCTCGCGCACCACCATGCCCACGCTGGGCATCGCGTACAGGTAGCCTTGCTGGCGGTAGCCCCAGCCGCCACCCAGCAAGGCGAAGGTGTCGATGTCGTCGCTCAGGCGCCAGGTGTAGCCGCCCGCACCTTCGATGAGCAGCGCCTTTTTCTCAGGGTGCTGTACTTGCGCCTGCCGCTCCACGCCGATCTTGAAGCGACCGGACAATCCGCCCGTCATGGCCTCGCGCGGCAGCAGCGATTCCACCGCGTACAGGGTGAAGTGGTCCAGTTGCACGCGTCCGTTCTGGGCGTTCACCAGCACGGCGCTGTCGAACAGGCGCAGTTCGCTTTCGCTGAACAGCTGCCGGTTGTCATCGACCAGCGCGTGCGACACCGGCTGCAGGCCCAGCCGCAGGTGCTGGGCGCCGCCCGAGCGCTGCCAGCCCAGGCTGATTTGCCGCTCCGGCGGTGCGTTGACGGGGTTCTTTCGCTCGTCGGTGCGCAGCTCCAGACCGGCGTAGTCGCGCTGGCGGACCTCATCGAGCTGCGTGGCATACGCCTGCCAATCGCTGCGCGCGATGCGCTTTTGCTCCAGCAGGTGGCTGTTGTAGGCCCGTGCCAGCTCCAGTGCCAGGAAGCCTTGCTGGACGTCGGTGGTGGTGGTGGCGGCTTCGGGCAGGGCCCGTTGCTCGACTTGCACTTTCACCTGGTCCACCTGGGATGCAGGCAGACCGTCTCGCAAGGTGCGCACGCGCCAGCGCGAGGGCGTCGTGACCGTGCTGCTGCTGGCCACCAAGCCGGCCTCCTGG
>JAVLFO010000445.1:0-2013 GCA_046052805.1 Aquabacterium sp.
CGGCACCGCCGGTTGCACGACCGCCATGGCCAACGCGCCCCAAAACGAGGCGCACAGCAGCAGGGCAGCGCGAACCATGTGCGGCAAACCACAACGAGCGAAGGCGATCATGAGGGGGGGTGTCGGAGCTGAAACCAGCGCCGATTATGTCGTCCACCGGCTCATCTACATAGGCTGATCGACCCACGCTCCACGCCATGCACCAAAGTGTGGCCTGAAGCCCTCTCACCGTGCAAAACAAGCGACCATGAAAAAGGGCCCCGAAGGGCCCCTTGGCAAGACGCGGCACGAGCCGCTGCGCATGCAACTTACTTGGCGCTCACTTAGCGATCACGCGTGCCATTTCCAGGCACTTGTTCGAGTAACCCCACTCGTTGTCGTACCAAGACACGACCTTGACGAAGGTGCTGTCCAGGGCCAAGCCGGCTTCGGCGTCGAACACCGAGGTGCAGACTTCGCCACGGAAGTCGGTGGCCACGACCTTGTCTTCGGTGTAACCCAGCACGCCCTTCATGGCGCCTTCAGAGGCGGCCTTCATGGCCTTGCAGATTTCTTCGTAGCTGGTTTCGGTGTTCAGCTCGACGGTCAGGTCAACCACCGACACGTCAGACGTGGGCACGCGGAAAGCCATGCCGGTCAGCTTCTTGTTCAGCTCAGGAATGACCACGCCCACGGCCTTGGCAGCGCCCGTGCTCGAAGGAATGATGTTTTCCAGGATGCCGCGACCGCCGCGCCAGTCTTTGTTCGAAGGGCCGTCCACGGTCTTCTGGGTGGCGGTGGCAGCGTGCACGGTGGTCATCAGGCCGCGCTTGATGCCGAAGGTGTCGTTCAGCACCTTGGCCACAGGGGCCAAGCAGTTGGTGGTGCACGAAGCGTTCGAGATGATGGCTTGACCGGCGTAGGTGCCGTGGTTCACGCCGTACACGAACATGGGGGTGTCGTCCTTCGAAGGGGCCGACAAGATCACCTTCTTGGCGCCAGCCTTCAAGTGGGCTTCGGCGGTGTCCTTGGTCAAGAACAGGCCGGTCGACTCGATGACCACGTCGGCGCCAACTTCGTCCCACTTCAGTTCAGCGGGGTTCTTCACCGCGGTCAAGCGGATCTTCTTGCCGTTGACGATCAGGTTGGTGCCTTCCACAGCGACTTCGCCCTTGAAGCGGCCGTGCACCGAGTCGTACTTCAGCATGTAGGCCAGATAGTCCGGCTCGAGCAAGTCATTGATGCCGACGATCTCGACGTCGTTGGCGAAGTTTTGAACGGCGGCGCGGAACACCATGCGGCCGATGCGGCCGAAGCCGTTGATACCAATCTTGATGGTCATGATTTGGGTCTACCTTGAATCAAAAAAACGAAACCAGAAACTCGGACATCACTTCTTCTTGGCGTGCAGGGCCAGCACCTTGCGCACCGTGGCCACCACGTTCTCGGTGGTGAAGCCAAAGTGCTTGAACAGCACGCCAGCCGGGGCCGACTCGCCATAGGTGTCCAGGCCAACCACGGCATCGACGCCGTACTTCCACCAACCATCGGTCACACCAGCCTCAACGGCGATGCGCGGCAGCTTGGCGGGCAGCACAGACTTCTTGTATTCCACGCTCTGACGGTCGAACACGGTGTTCGAAGGCATCGACACCACACGCACCGGGATGGCCAGCTTGGCCAGCTCGGCTTGCGCATGCAAGGCCAGTTGCACTTCAGAGCCGGTCGCGATGATCACGGCAACGGGCTTTTTCTTCAACCCCACCTCTGCGGGTTCGGCCAACACATAAGCGCCTTGCGTGATGACGTCGGCATCTTGCTTGGGCGCGTAAGGCAGGTTTTGGCGCGACAACAACAGCGCGCTCGGGCGGCTCTTGTTGGCCAAAGCCATCGACCAAGCGACAGCCGTTTCAGTCGTGTCGGCCGGACGCCAGACGTCCAGACCGGGGATCAGACGCAGGCTGGCAGCGTGCTCGACCGACTGGTGGGTGGGGCCGTCTTCGCCAAGGCCGATGGAGTCGTGCGTGAACACGT
>JAVLFO010000446.1:0-2039 GCA_046052805.1 Aquabacterium sp.
TCGTCGGGCAGCATGTCGACCTGCATGGTCTCGCCCTAAAAGGCCTCTGACTTGTACTGCGCCAGCATGTCGCCCACCACGATGGACTGCCCATCGATGTCCATCTCGCCGGCGTAACCCAGCCACCTGAAAAACCGCACCCGCGCCTCTGACACCAGCGTGAGCAGCTGGGCGTTGTCGAGGTGACCACCCTGGTTGACGTGGCTGATGTAGATGGGGATGTCGGTCGAGAAAATGAACTGCTCGGGCAACTCAAACTGGATGCGGGCCATGGCTCAAAGGGATCTTGGTGAAAACCCTTGGATGATAGGCCCGCAGCCCCAACAAAGCCTCATACCACCCGACGCCAAGCCTGACTCACCCTGGCGTTGACGGGGTGGCGATCCAGCCAAAACACCAAGGCCAGCACCCCCAAGGCCGACAGCACCGTGCCCAACACAAACGCCGGCACATAGCCAAAGGCATCGCCCACCATGCCGCCCACGATGCTGCCCAGGCTGCCCACGGCCACGCCGGCACTGGCCAACAAGGTGTAGTCGGTGCCGGCATGGGCCGGGTCGGCCGCGTCCATCATGAGCGAGTACAAAGCCACCGTCGCCATGGTGCCCACCACGCCCTCGACCACGGTGGCCACCCACAACAGCGGGGCGCCGCCCAGGTGCAAGGCCGCAGCCACATAGATGCAAAAGCCCGCCGCCTGGGCCAGCCCGCTGATCAACAGGGCCGAGCGCCGGCCCACGCGTAGCATCATCCAGCCGCCCATCGCGGCGCCCAACAAGCTGGCGCCCGAACCCACAACGCCTTTCATGAGCGCAATGGCTTCGCGGCTCACGCCCTGGTCCCGGATGAAAGGGGTGACCAGGCCGCTTACCATCTGGTCGCCAAAGCGATAGCAAAAAATCAAGGCCGTGAGGGTCAGCAGACCCGGCTGCAACAAGCGGTGCAACCAGGCCATGGCCAGGGCTTTGCCACGCGGGGGCTGGAGCAGTGCGGGCACGGCGTGGGCGTTTTTGCCTGCATGAGGCACCGTGGGCGCAGGATCAGGAAGGTGCGGTGGCGGCTCTGACATGCGCCACACCGGCACGGTGCTCAAAGCCAGCAAAGCGGCCATGCACACAAAGGTGGTGGGCCAGCCGCAGCGCGACGACAGCCACAACAACAGCCCACCGCCCAAGATCATGCCCAGCCGATAGGCGCCCACCTGGATCGCGTTGGCCACGCCGCGCTGCTGCGCATTGAGCAGGCGCACGGCCAAGCCGTCGGTGGCGATGTCTTGGGTGGCGGCCACCAGGTTGAACAAGAACACGGCCACCATCAAGGCGATGCTGCCCACCTGGAAGTCCAGCCAAGCCATGCCCACCGCCATGGCGCAGGCGATGAGCTGCATGCTCAGCAACCAGCCGCGCCGCGAGCCGGTGTGGTCCACCACCGGCGCCCACAAGAACTTGATGGCCCAGGGCAAGGCCAAAAACTGCAAAAAACCAATGGCCGTGAGCGACCAGCCAGCCTCGCGCATCAGTACCGGCAAGGCCAGGCTGAAAAAGCCGTAGGGGATGCCCTGCGCCGTGTACAGCGCGCTCAGCAGCGGCAGGTGGGGGGTGTTGCGCAGGGTGGTCAAGGTGGCGGAAACCGTCCCTCGTTGATCGCCATCTTTTCGTGCGCGGCCTGCATCAAATCCACATCCAGCGCACTGGCCAGCTGGACCAAGTAGAGCAGCACGTCGGCCATCTCGTGGGCCACGGCATGCTTGTGCTCGGGCGCCAGCGCGCGGCTTTGCGCCTCGGTCAGCCACTGGAAGTGCTCGAGCAACTCGCCAGACTCCACGATCAAGGCCGAGGCCAGGTTCTTGGGCGAGTGAAACGGGCCCCACTGGCGCGCATCGGCAAAGTCTTGCAGACGCTGGGCCAGCGCCTTCAGCTCAGACACGGGCGGGGTGAGGGCTGCGGGCTGGCTCATGGTCGGGCCTGGGTGCGAGGGGTGCCATCAGCCGCTCAGGCCCACGAACACGTTTTGCACGTCATCGTGGCCATCGAGCGCAG
>JAVLFO010000447.1:0-2497 GCA_046052805.1 Aquabacterium sp.
AGTGTCCCAGCGCCTTGAGCCAGCTCGAAGCGCGCATCACGACCATGCCACTGTTCCAGAAGTAGCCACCGTCGGCCACATAGGTTTTGGCGGTCTCGAGATTGGGCTTTTCAACGAAGGCGGCCACGGCACGCAGGCCTTGTGCATCGGCGGCGGCCGTGCGGATGTAGCCAAAGCCGGTCTCAGGGCCGGTAGGCGTCACGCCCAAGATCACGATGTCGCCATCGGCTGCGGCTCGCACCGCTTGCTGCACGGCAGCGGTGTACGCCGCCTCATTGGTGACCGTCTGGTCGGCAGGCGTCACCACCAAAATCGGGTCTTGCCCGTCGACGATGGCTTGCAAGGCGGCCAGGGTCACCGCAGGTGCGGTGTTGCGACCCGAGGGCTCGAGCAACAAAGAAGATGGCTCGCCCTTGAGCTCACGCAGTTGGTCCAGCACCAAGAAGCGATGCTCCTCATTGCCCACCACACAGGGTTTGGCCACTTCGATGTCGGCACTGGACAAGGCCTGCAAGCGCAAATGCGCTTGTTGGAACAAGCTCTGGTTGCCTTGAAGCACCAAAAATTGCTTGGGGTAGAGCGCGCGCGAGAGCGGCCACAGGCGGGTGCCAGAACCACCGGCCATGATCACGGGAAGCAATGGGTATGTCATGAAGGAAACCTTAGCAAAAATCGTGTCAGGTTCAACGCACCGCGGTGGCGTCAAACATCAAAACCATTTGGATTGGTGGACTGCCAACGCCACGAATCAACGCACATCTGATCCAGCCCCCGGTGGGCTTTCCACCCCATGCTATGCAAAGCATGTGACGGATCGGCATAGCAAGCCGCCACATCGCCCGCGCGGCGTGGCGCAAACACCAGAGGGATCTCACGGCCAGCTGCGCGGCCATAGGCCTTGGCCAGCTCCAGCACGCTGTAGCCCTGCCCGGTGCCCAAATTGACGGTGATCGAGCGCCCTTGACCCGCAAGGTAGGCCAAGGCGGCCACATGCCCTTCGGCCAAATCACACACATGGATGTAGTCGCGCACCCCGGTGCCGTCTGGCGTGTCGTAGTCGTTGCCGAACACATTGAGGTGATCGCGCTTGCCCACTGCCACCTGTGCCACGTAGGGCATGAGGTTATTGGGGATGCCGCCTGGGTCTTCGCCGATCAAACCGCTGGCATGCGCACCGACTGGGTTGAAATAACGCAGGTACGCGATGCGCCATGCCGAGTTGCAGCGCTCAAGCTCCCGCAAGATTTCTTCGCCCAGCAGCTTGGTTTGGCCGTAAGGGTTGGTGGCACGCAAGGGCGCGTCCTCGTTGATGGGCAGCACATCGGGTTGCCCGTACACCGTGGCCGACGAGCTGAACACCAACTCGCGCGCGCCGTGGCGCTCCATGGCTTGGCACACCGACACCAAGCCACCAAGGTTGTTGTCAAAGTCGCGCAAAGGCTGCTGGGTCGACTCACCCACGGCCTTGAGTGCCGCAAAGTGAACGACCGCCGTGACGCCACCAAAGCGCTCACGCCCCAATGCAAAGCAAGCATCCAGCACCTCGGCCTGACGCACGTCGCCTTCAATGAAGACGGGCTCCTGGCCACTGATCTGCGCGAGCCGCGCCAAGACCTTGGCAGAGCTGTTGACGAAGCTGTCGACCCCAATGACCTCATGCCCCTGCTCTTGCAAAGCCAGCCAGGTGTGTGAGCCGATGTAGCCGGACGCGCCCGTCAGGAGGATGCATGCCATGCGAAGTCCTTAGAAGCTGTCCAACGTGAAGTTGGCGTTGCAGCCCATGGTGCGCCCGTCGTAGCGGGGCCGGGTGTTGTCCTGGCTCTGGCTGTACATCGACACCGTGCAACCCAGCGAGAGCGAACGCAGCGCAGCGTAATCGACGTTCAGGGCCGTTTCGCGGTAGATGCTGTGGGTGTTGGTGCTGACTTGATTCGTGAATTGCGACTGGATGTCGTTCGTATTGATAGAGCTGTCAACACCATAGCGGTTGAAACTGTGACGCAGGCCCGCCGTGATTTTGCCAGTGAGCTGAATACGCGCCGACAAGTTCAAACTGGTCGTGGTGTTGTTATTGTTCACATCGGCGGTGCCGGTGGGGATCGCAATGGCTCCGACTTTGAAATTGGAGACCGCATTTTGCGTCCGGTCTGTCCCGGATGTGCGGCTCAAACCCATGCCGTACGTGACCAAACCACTCGGCGTGTACTGCCAGTTGAGCTGGCCACTGTAGCCACGTCCACCTCGAGTCGAGGTATTGAAGCTGCTGCTGCGGCGCGTCAAAACAGCGTTCAAGTTGCTCAAACCCGTGACCTGCCAATTGGTGCTCAGGTCGATGTCGCGATCGTCTTGCTTCAGGTTGGCTTGGTTCGGGAACTGCGTGTGCACATTGCGCACGCCCAAGCCAAAGTTCAGTACATCGCTGCTGTAGTAGTTGGCGCGCAAACCGGTCGAGTACTGATCAGCATTGTTGAAAACATAGGCCGCGTCTGAGTAGCTC
>JAVLFO010000448.1:0-1863 GCA_046052805.1 Aquabacterium sp.
CTTCTGGTATTTCTTCGGCTCGCTGGCCCTGCTGGTGCTGGTGATCCAGATCGTGACGGGCATCTTCCTCGTCATGAACTACAAGCCTGATGCGGCCCTGGCGTTTGCCTCGGTCGAATACATCATGCGCGATGTGCCCTGGGGCTGGTTGATCCGCTACATGCACTCCACGGGAGCTTCGGCTTTCTTCGTGGTCGTGTACCTGCACATGTACCGCGGCCTGATCTACGGCTCTTACCGCACCCCGCGTGAACTGGTCTGGATCTTCGGTTGCCTGATTTTCCTGTGCCTGATGGCAGAAGCTTTCATGGGCTACCTGCTGCCCTGGGGCCAGATGTCCTTCTGGGGCGCCCAGGTGATCATCAACTTGTTCGCTGCCGTGCCCTTCGTCGGTCCGGACCTGGCCATCCTGATCCGCGGCGACTACGTCGTGGGCGATGCCACGCTGAACCGCTTCTTCTCGCTGCACGTGATCGCCGTGCCCCTGGTCCTGCTGGGCCTGGTGGTGGCGCACATCATCGCGCTGCACGAAGTGGGCTCGAACAACCCCGACGGCGTGGAAATCAAGGGCCCGAAGGCGCCGAAGGATGCCGATGGTCACCCGCTGGACGGCGTGCCTTTCCATCCGTACTACTCGGTGCACGACCTGTTGGGCGTGGGTGGGTTCCTGTTGTGCTTTACGGCAGTGATCTTCTTCATGCCGGAGTTCGGTGGGTACTTCCTGGAGTACAACAACTTCATTCCTGCTGACCCCTTCCAGACGCCACCACACATCGCGCCGGTCTGGTACTTCACGCCGTTTTACTCAATGCTGCGCGCCACCACGGACCAAATGGTCACTGTGCTGGCCGTGATCATCGGCGTGGCTGCGGTGCTGAACCTGGTCAAAGGCAAGGGCGATGGCAAGACCAAGGTCGCTGCCTTGGTTGGTGCCGCGGTGCTGATCGGCTTGCTCAAGACCTTCGAAGCCAAGTTCTGGGGCGTGGCCGTGATGGGCGGTGCCGTGGTGATCCTGGCCGGTCTGCCTTGGTTCGACAAGAGCCCAGTGAAGTCCATTCGCTACCGCCCTGATTGGCACAAGATTGTTTACGGCGTGTTCGTGATCAACTTCGTGATCCTGGGTTACTTGGGCGTGCAGCCTCCGTCCGAAATCGGCAACGTCGTGTCTCAGGTCGGTACCTTGCTGTACTTCGGCTTTTTCGTGCTGATGCCTTTCTGGAGCCAGATTGGCAAGTTCAAGCCCGTGCCTGACCGCGTGACGTTCAAGCCCCACTGACCGACGCAGGAAACAAAGACATGAAAAAGATCCTTGCCTCCCTGTTGGCTGCGCTGGCTCTGGCGTCTGGCGTTCATGCCAACACCACCTTGGTGCTCGACAAGTTTCCCAAAGAGCGCGTCACCGACGTCGCTGCTTTGCAAAACGGCGCCAAGCTGTTCGTCAATTACTGCCTCAATTGCCACGCGGCCTCGTTCATGCGGTTCAACCGCCTCAAGGACATTGGGCTGACCGAGCAGCAGATCAAAGACAATATGCTGTTCCCGACCGACAAGGTCGGTGAACTCATGAAGGTCTCGCTGGACACGAAAGACGCCAAGGCCTGGTTCGGCGCAACGCCGCCTGACCTGACCCTGGTGGCCCGTTCGCGTGCCAGTGGCAATGGTTCTGGTGCCGATTACCTCTACACCTATCTGCGCACTTTCTACCGCGACGATGCCCGTCCGACAGGTTGGAACAACTTGGTGTTCCCCAACGTCGGCATGCCCCACGTGTTGTGGGAGCTCCAAGGTAAACGCGTGCCCGAATACACACCGGTTGAGCAGCATGGCCACGAGGTCGAGGTGTTCAAGGGTTGGAAGCAAGTG
>JAVLFO010000449.1:0-3907 GCA_046052805.1 Aquabacterium sp.
ATGATCGCGGTCGTCTGCGGTGTGATGGCCGCCTCGATTTTGGCGGGGTCCAAGTTGAGGCTGATGGGGTCCACATCAACGAACACCGGGCGGCTCCCGTTCCAGAGCAGCGAATGAGCCGTGGCGACGAATGAGTAAGGCGTGGTGATGACCTCACCTGTGACACGCAAGGCTTGTAGCGCAGTCACTAGTGCAATCGTGCCGTTGGCAAACAAGGAGATGTGTTCAACGCCCAGGTATTCACAAAGCGCTTGTTCGAGCTTTTGGTGAAACGGCCCCCCGTTGGTCAGAACCTTGTTGGCCCAGATCTCCTCAAGGTAGGGGATGAACTCAGCCAGCGGTGGCATGTATGGTTGCGTGACATACACGGGCTTAGACGAGTCCATTTCTTCTCCGGCTGGCGCTTCTTAGTGCCTTCAATTGTGGCATGGGCCAAGGCCACGAAAGTTCATGTTAACTTCACCGGCTTGATCAAGCTGGGGTGGGCTCTCGTGTCGTTTGTCATCAGTAACCATGGGCTGCGCAACAGCGGCGGCATCGAGCGCTATTTGCAAACTCTGGTGACTGAGTTGCACGCCCGGGGTGTGCGGCCCACCGTCATCGCCAAGGCCTTTGACAAGGGCATGGCCGAGTACCCATGGGTTGACGCCGTTCGCTTGAACGTGACTTGGGCCCCGCGCAAGTGGCGTGACTTTGCATTTGATTGGCGCTTGAATCGCCTCAAGCAGCTTGGTCTGGGCGGACCCTTGATTGCTTGCAATCAAACCAGCGCGGCTGATATCGCCATTTGCGGCAGCACCCACCCGGGGTTTTTGGACTCGATGTGCGCCAAGCCCAGTTGGCTTGATCGGCAAAAGATCAAGCTTGAGCGCGCACACCTGACCAATGCTCGCGTCATCGTGGCCCACTCGGCCTTGATGAAGGCCCAGGTGCAGCGCTACTACGGCCTGCCTGCCGACAAGATTGAGGTGCTCTACCCGCCGGTGGATGGGCAACGCTTCAGCCCTGTTGCCGGCGAAGCCAGGCAGGCCTTGCGGGCCAAGCTGGGCTTGCCTGAGGGCAAGGCGGTGTTCTTGTTGGCGTCGACGGGTCACAAGCGCAAGGGGCTGGACTTGCTGGCCCGGTTTTTCAGCGATACCGACCTACCAGTTTGTCTGGCCATCGCCGGGCGGCCGATCCCGATGACCCACCCCAACATCCACTACTTGGGGTGCCGCACCGACATGGAAGATGTGTACCGCGCGGTTGACTTCACGGTGATGGCCTCGTCCTTTGAGCCCTTTGGCCTGGTGGGCGTGGAGTCGGTGCTGTGCGGCACGCCCATGCTGATGGCCGAGGGCGTGGGTTGCGCCGAAGTGATCGGGCCTGACGCAGGACAAACGTTTTCGCTGGCGCGCGACGAGGCCTTTGCCGAAGCACTTGGCATGGCCCTTGAACGCTGGCGCTTGGGCTCGCACCGGCTGGCCCAGCCTTTGGCGCATTTGTCGTACAACCCGAGTGCACGTCAGCACGTGGATGACTTGATTGCGGTCGGACGGCGGTGTTTTCCAGGTTGGCAAGTGCTGCGTGACGAGGTGCGTGCGTGAAGGTTTTGATCAGCGGGGCTTTTTCAGCATCAGATTGGCAGAACCCGCTCTTCCCGTCTGTTGCTGAGGCCTTGGCCACGTTGGGACACGAGGTGCATTGCTTTGATGCAGCCTTTGAAGACCACCCCACAGCTTGGCAAAAAGCGCTTGAGCGCGCGCTCACACTGCCCGTGCGTCTGGTGGGTCTGAACAAGCGTGTGGTCAAGCCGCTCTTGCCGTGGTCTGCCACGCATCAGCAAGAGCAGGGTTTGCTGGCCGCCGTTCAAGCACATCGCCCCGACACTTTGCTGGTGATGAGCTATGTGCGGTACCGGCCCCAAGTGCTTGCGCGCTGCCGTGC
Source organism: Aquabacterium sp. (assembly GCA_046052805.1). Lineage (GTDB taxonomy): Bacteria > Pseudomonadota > Gammaproteobacteria > Burkholderiales > Burkholderiaceae_C > Aquabacterium. The sequence goes on from JAVLFO010000449.1 coordinate 1,927, forward strand.
GATGGGGGTTCAGCGCCTGGTGGGCTGGTTTTTGGAAGGGCCCACGCACGAGTACCGCGCCGAGGCCGAAGCAGTGTTCTACGACCGCTACTTTTGCATCCATCGGCATGTCGATGCAGCGATGGTCAGCCGCATCAGTTGGTTGCCAACTTTGTGTTTGAACGAGCGTCAATACCATCCGCTGAAGGATGTTGAACGCGGCAATGCCATTGTTTTCGTGGGTGCACGCACACCCCGACGAGCGCAGTATCTGCGGGCTTTGAGTGGCTTGCCCTTGCAAATTTGGGGGCCAGGTGGATGGGCTGATGAGGCAGATTTGGCCCCTCACTTTGCGGGCGAATTCATTTGGGGCGAGCAACTCAACCGGCTGTACAACGAAGCTGCGGTGGTGTTGAACCTGTCCAGTTGGGACCCCGAGCTGGGCGGGCTGACGCAGCGCGTGATCGATGTGCCCGCCACGGGCGCTTTGTTGTTGACCGATGCCTGCGCCGATGTGGCTGCGGTGTTTCGTGTGGGCGAGGAAATTGACACCTTCACCACGCCGCAGGACCTGGCCGAGAAATGTCGCTTTTATCTGGGCAACGCGAGCCGGCGACAATGTGTGGCTGCGGCGGGTCACCGCCGCGCGATGCAAAGCAACACCAGCATCGACATTGCTCGCCAATTGATGGCCCCAAGCGCCTGAGTTTTTGAACCCATGACAGACACACCCCACAGCGACCGCCCCTTGCTCTCGCTGATTCTGATCACGTACAAGCAGGAGCAAACCGTTGCCGCAGCGCTCGAAGCGGCGTTGGCGCAGACCTACAGCCCCTTGGAGATCATCGTCTCCGACGACGCATCGCCTGACGAATCATTTGCGGTCTTGCAGCGAGTCGCGGCCGCCTACCAAGGCCCCCACAAGGTCGTTCTGAACCGCAACGAGCGCAACCTGGGCATTGGCGGCAACTTGAGCCACGCCGTGGCTTTGTCCAAGGGTGACATGTTGGTGATCGCTGCTGGCGACGACATCTCAGTGCCGCAACGTTGCGAGCGTATTGCACAGGCATGGGAGGCGCAAGGCCGGCGTGTTGACTTGATCGCGTCAAACCTGATCGACCTCGACGAAGGCGGGCAAACGCACGAGGTCATGGTGCCCTCTGACTTGGGCCAGTACCTCTCTGCTGCCGATTGGCTGGCCGAGCGCCCGTACGTGATTGGAGCTGCGCAGGCTTGGACGCGCAGGCTGTTCGATCGCTTTGGCCCGCTGCCCCAAGGCGTGGTGGCCGAAGACCTGATCATGGTGTTCCGCGCCATTTGCGCGGGCGGCGCGATGCGGCTGGATGAGCCCTTGGTGCAGTACCGCCGGGGCGGCATCTCCAGGCGGGTGCGTGCGAGGTCGGCACAAGACACGATCAGGCGTTTGCTCAGCAACAACCGACACGCGCTGGTTGAAACCAAGGTGCTGTTGGATGACGCCAAGTTGGCAGGGTGCGAGGGCGTGGTCGGACCGTGGCTGCACAGCGAGTTGGCTTTGGCTGAGTTCATCCGAGATGTGTTCTCAGGCGGTTCGGTTGCGAGCAAAGTAGGCATTGCTTGGCGTGCCACGGGCGTGCCTTTGGACAAGCGTTTGCGGATGTTGACCTACGCCGCCTGGCCTTGGGTGCTGGCGCCGGTGTTTGGGCTGAAGCGCGCTGCTTCTCGTTGAGCAAGTGCATCGCGTGAAGCAGTATGTGAATATTTAATTGCGAAAAACTGTGCTTTTCAACTCCCTCGAGTTCATTTTCTTATACTTGCCGCTGGTGCTCTGCACCTTCTTTGTCTTGGCAAGGGTTAGAAAGCCTTTAGCTGCGCTTTGGCTTGTCGCCGCTTCATTGTTTTTCTACGGGTGGTGGAATCCACGCTTCGTCCTGCTGCTATTGCTGTCGATTGGATTCAATTATATTGCCGCGCACCTGATTCATTACTGTCTCTTATACACATCTGACGCTGCCGACGACTA
>JAVLFO010000450.1:0-6313 GCA_046052805.1 Aquabacterium sp.
GGCCACGCTCAGGGCGTAGTCGGCCTTGCTGATGAAATCGACGCAGGGGCCGCTGCAGCGCTTGATTTGGTAGAGCAAGCAAGGGCGCGAGCGGTTGTTGTAGACCGCGTCTTCACAGGTGCGCAGCAAAAACACCTTTTGCAGCAGCTGGATGGTGCCTTTGACGGCCCACGCGTTGGGGTACGGCCCGAAGTAGCGATGCTTGCGATCAACAGCGCCCCGGTAGTAGGACATGCGCGGGAACTCGTGCGATGCGATCTTCAGGTAAGGGTAGCTCTTGTCGTCGCGGAACAGGATGTTGAACCGCGGGTTGAGCGTCTTGATGAGGTTGTTTTCAAGCAGCAGCGCTTCGGCCTCGCTGCGCACCACCGTGGTCTCCATGCGCTGGATGCGCGAGACCATGTGCCCGATGCGGCTGCCACCGTGGTTTTTGTGGAAGTAGCTGGACACGCGCTTTTTGAGGTCGCGCGCCTTGCCCACGTACAGCACGCTGTTTTGCGCGTCAAAGTAGCGGTAGACGCCGGGCAGGCCGGGCAAGGTGGCCACCTCGGCCAGCAGGCGCTCCCAGACCAGCGCGCGTTCGGCATCAGCGGCCACCGTGGCTTCAGGCGACTCATTGGCCTGTGTGCCCGGCGTGCCACTTGCGGCCTGGTCGGTGATGGGCGCGGGATCGGACGGCAAGCTCATGGGGCCGGATTGTGGCCGACATCGCGCAGCCGTGACCCACAGGCTTGCCATAATCCGCGCATGCTGTGGGACGTGTTCTGTCGGGTCATCGACAACTTTGGCGACATCGGCGTGTGCTGGCGCCTGGCACGCGATCTGGGTGCGCGCGGCCATGCGGTGCGTTTGTGGGTCGATGACCCCGGCGCCCTGAGCTGGATGGCCCCTGAGGTGACTTGGCCGCGCGTGGGTGCAATCAGTGCCCATGGGACCCACTTGCGGGGCTTGGATGGCTTGAGCGCAGGCCAAGGGCAAAAGGGTGTCACGGTGCTGCGTTGGGACGAGGCCGAGCGCCACCTCGGCCTGGCGCCTGAGTGGCAGCCGGGCGAAGTGGTGATCGAGGCCTTTGGTTGCAACCCGCCCGATGCTTTCGTTGAACGCATGCAGCGCCCTGCCCCACCCGCTTGGATCAACCTCGAATACCTGAGCGCCGAGGCCTACGTTGAGCGCAGCCATGGCTTGCCGTCTCCGGTGGGATCCGGTCCGGGCAAGGGCCTGGTCAAGCGGTTTTTCTACCCTGGTTTTACGCCCGCCACGGGTGGCTTGCTGCGTGAGCCGGGTCTGATCGACCTGGCCGAGCGCCAATGGCAAGGGCCTTTGCAGCGCGCGCAATGGCTGCGTCAGCATGGCGTGGTCGTGTCGCCAGAGGCGGCCTTGGTCAGCGTGTTTTGCTACGCCAGCGCCCCGGTGAGCGCCCTGCTGGACCGACTGGCCGCCCAGCCAACGCCCGTGGCCGTTTTGCTGACACCCGGGTACGCCACTGAACTCGGGATGGCCTGGGCGCAGCAACGTGCCAAGCCTGCGCCTGGCCTGAGCCTACACACCCTGCCCGCCTTGGCGCAGCCCGAGTTCGATCGCTTGTTGTGGTGCAGCGATCTCAATTTCGTTCGCGGTGAAGACTCTGCCGTGCGCGCCCTGTGGGCGGGCAAGCCCCACATCTGGCAGATTTACGAGCAAGACGATGGCGTGCACGCCGACAAACTCAACGCTTTCATGGACCGCTGGATGAACGACTGGCCTCCCACCTTGCGTGCGCAGGTGAGCGCCTGGTGGCTGGCCTGGAACCAGCTGGGCGCCATGCCCGACGCCCTGCCGGAATGGCGCGACGGTGGCACGCCTTGGGCCTTGTCGACACAGGCTTCACGGCTGAAATTGACACTTCAGGCCGACCTCAGCACCCAGCTCACCCAATTTGTCACGAGGTCGGGTTAAAATCCGAGGCTTTGCTTCTGGCTCTGGCTCAGGGGCGCCACACCGTTCGAACAGACCCCAATCGGGAATCCACCATGAAAATCGCACAAGAAATCCGCGCTGGCAACGTGATCATGCAGGGCAAGGACCCGATGGTCGTCCTCAAGACCGAATACAGCCGTGGCGGTCGTGGTGCTGCCACTGTTCGCATCAAGATGAAGAGCCTGCTGAACGGCTTCGGTCAAGAAACCGTGTTCAAGGCCGACGACAAGATGGACCAAATCATCTTGGACAAGAAGGAAGCGACCTACTCGTACTTCGCTGACCCTCTGTACACGTTCATGGACGCCGAGTACAACCAATTCGAGATCGAAGCCGAGAACATGGGCGACGCGATCAACTACCTGCAAGACGGCATGGAAGTAGAAGTCGTGTTCTACGACGGCAAGGCCATCTCGGTTGAACTGCCCACCACCATCGTGCGCGAAATCGAAACCGAACCTGCCGTCAAGGGTGACACATCGGGCAAGGTCATGAAGCCTGCGCGCATCGCTGGCACCGGCTTTGAAATCCCTGTGCCTCTGTTTGTGGATTCGGGCGACAAGATCGAAATCGACACCCGCACCCACGAGTACAAGAAGCGCGTCTGATCGCCCTTCTGACTTGCCGGCGCCTCTGAGGTGCCATGGAAGAGGACACCTGCGGGTGTCCTTTTTTTTTTCAGCTTGCTGACGCAACGCGCCTCAATGCAGCAGCCCATCGGTCGATATGGCCTGAATGAACATCCTTCTGGTTGACGACCAAGCCTCGCTGCGCGCGAGCATGTCCCTGCAATTGGTCAGCATGGGACACCAAGTGCAAGAGGCCGAATCGGCCCAACAAGCGCTTCAGGCGCTGGCGCAGCGACGCCCCGACGTGGTGCTGCTGGACGTGGTCATGCCCGGTGAAGACGGTTATTGGCTGGCGCGCCAGATACGCAATATGGAGGGCTGCCACTGGACGCCCATCATTTTTTTGTCGAGCCTGGATGGCGAGACTGACCTCTGGCAAGGCATCCAAGCTGGGGGCGACGACTACCTGATCAAACCTGTGACGCCCTTGGTGCTGGGCGCCAAGCTGCATGCCATGGCGCGCCTGCAGCGCATGCGCCACGAGCTGATCCAGACCTCAGAGGCCTTGCGTGCTGCCAATGAAAAGCTGCACCACCAAACGCTGCAAGACGGCCTGACTGGGCTGGGCAATCGCAGAGGCTTCGACGAGCATCTGCACATCAGCCTGCGCCAATGCCAAAGAGACCAGGTGCCGCTGACGCTGCTGCTGGCCGATGTAGACCACTTCAAGCGCTACAACGATGCCGCCGGCCACCAGGCGGGCGACCTGTGCCTTCAAAACCTGGGCAATGTCTTGCGCATGGCCTGCAGGCGTCCGCACGACTACGCCGCGCGCTACGGCGGCGAGGAGTTTGGCCTGATCCTGCCCAACACGAGCAAATCAGGCGCCATGACCTTCGCACGGGCGCTGCAGCAATTGGTCCATGCACAAATGGGCGCGCACCCCGACTCGCCGGTGTCTGACCGCTTGACCCTGTCGGGCGGCATCACCACCGTGGTGCCTGACGTTGACACCAGCGTGAGCAGCCTGGTGATGCGCGCCGACCAGGCGCTCTATGCGGCCAAGGCGCAAGGGCGCAATCGCTTTTTCAGCTTCGAGATGCAACAAGACACCGCCGCCCACCTGAGCTCGCCGCCGGCGGCCAGCTATTGAGCCGTTGCCGCGCCGGACGCCCGCTCAGCCGCGTTCGTGCGCGATCGCCATCACTTGTGTCGGCGTGTGGTTCTTGAGGTTGTGGTCAGACCAGACCTGGCGCCAGCGGCGGGCCCCGTTGATGCCATGGTACAGGCCCAGCACATGGCGCATGACGTGCGGCCAGCGCACCTCACCGTGGTCCCAGCCTGCGGTGCGGGCCATCTCGCGCTCGGTGTAGGCCACCATCGCGGCCTCCACGGCCTCACGGGTCAGGCCGGGGTTGGCGTCGGGCTCGCCAAACAACAACTCGGCCCACTGCGCCATGATCCAAGGTGAGTGGTAGGCGGCACGCCCCACCATCACGCCATCCAGCGTGACACCATCGAGCACGGCATTGGGCTGCAGCTGCGCCACGCAGTCTTGCGTGGTCGCCAGGCCGCCGTTGATCACCAGGGTCAAGTGCGGGAAGTCGCGCTTGAGCTGATGCACAAACTCGTAGCGCAGCGGCGGGATGTCGCGGTTCTCTTTGGGGCTCAGGCCTTTGAGCCAGGCATTGCGCGCATGCACGATGAAGACATGGCAGCCCGCGTCGGCCACGGTGCCCACGAAATCGCGCACGAAGTCGTAGGACTCGATCCTGTCGATGCCAATGCGGTGCTTGACCGTGATGGGCACTTTGGGATCGCCGCCCACCGCATCGACCATGGCCTTGACGCAGTCGGCGACCAAGTTGGCCTCGTTCATCAGGCAAGCGCCAAAGGCACCCCGCTGCACACGCTCACTGGGGCAGCCACAGTTGAGGTTGACCTCGTCATAGCCCCACTGCTGCGCCAGCTTGGCACTGACAGCCAGATCGGCTGGCTCACTGCCGCCCAGCTGCAGGGCCAGGGGGTGCTCTTGGTCGTTGTATTCCAGAAAGCGCGTGAGGTTGCCATGCACCAGCGCGCCGGTGTTGATCATCTCGGTGTACAGCCGGGCGTGAGGGCTCAACAGCCGATGGAAGTACCGGCAATGGCGGTCCGTCCAGTCCAGCATCGGGGCCACGCAGGCGCGCCAGGGGCTCAAAGCAGGTGTCTTGTCCATGTCCATCGGCAACTTCACAAAGCAAACGCAAACCGCCGCGATTACAACATGCCGAGGTCGCTCACGGAGCCCTGCACGGCCTCACCACACCGTCAGCGTTTTGGTCAGGAAGCGCTGCAGCCAGCTGCGAGCGCCTGCGTCGGCGATGTCGCCTTGGCCGCCGACCTCGAACCGGGCATTGAGCACGTCGTTGGACACCACGATGTTGCCCGGCTTGATGTCCCGGGGGTTGACCGTGCCCGCAAAACGCAAGGTGCTGGTGCCGCCATTGAGGGCCATGCTGCGCTCACCCGCGACGATCAAGTGGCCGTTGGGCAGCACATTGATGACCGACACGGTCAATTGCGCGTCGAGGGCCAGCGCGTTGTCGGTGCTGCCGCTGCCTTTGTAGGCATCGCTGCCAGAGGCCGTTGCGTCCATGTTGATCAGCTTGTCGATGATGCTGCCCTTGCCCGGCGAGCCAGAACCTGGTCCTTTGGCTGCAACTTTGTTTTCGCGGCTGGTGGTCGTGTCGACCTTGTTGCTGGCGGTGAGCTTCTCGCTGATGTCCACCTTGAGTGTGTCTCCCACCGAGCGCGGCTTGCGCTCGCCTGAAAACAGCGAGCCACCCGAGGCCATGGCCGTCTGAAAAATCGCGCCTGTCGGCACGCGTTCGACATACAGCGGCTGCTCGTTGGGCACAGACGACATCGGCGAGGCCATGAAGGGCTGGGACGAGCTGCACGCGCTCAGGGTCAGCACCCCCAGGCACAGCCCAGCAGCGGACAAAAAAGATCGTGTCATGGTGTGTTGTCCTTCAATGAAAGGGTTGGGGTTGAGGCCTTTTCAGGCCCGTTGATCAAGACCTGGACGACCGGAGACAATTTGTTTTGAACGGAGGCCCATTTACCGCCACCGAAATAGCCTTGGTCAGATGCATATGCCCCGCTGGACAAAACCTGACCGCCGGCCGAAAACATCGTCAACGTGATTTTGCTCACATAATTAACATAGGGCTTTCCGGGTGCAGACGCCTCCCAAGCCACGAAAGCGCTGTACCTGATCCAGTGCGAACAAAAACCCACATTGGTGCTGGACTCATATACCCGACTGCTCACCCCCCTGATATTCAATTGAGCCTGCAGCGCAGGTATCAAATCAGGCACCTGGCAATCAGGGTTGTATTCAATACAGACTTCGCGAACTGGGGCATGCGGGTGGTAAACCACATTGACTGCATCGCCGGGCGCCACCCCCACGGCCGCGTTGACGGCCGAGCCGGCTCCTTTGGCCAACTCCCACAGGGGAACCGGGCTGATCACCGAACAGCCCGAGAGCTGCTGCACGACAGCCAACATGAGCAAAGCGCGCCACCGAAAGCGTTTGAGCGGGCACATGCGAACTCCTGGCGATGCAAGTCAATCCGCGCGCTTCAGATGAAGGCGTCAAAAGCGTTGGCGCCGGCGACAGCGGCGCTGCTGGCGTAGTCGGCCACCGAGCCCGCCACGCTGCCCAGTTCGTCAACCACCGCCGAAGCGGCGTCGGCAACACCAGAGGCCGCCGACGCCGCTTTTTTCTCGATGAAGCTCAA
>JAVLFO010000451.1:0-2959 GCA_046052805.1 Aquabacterium sp.
ATATTAGGGGGTTGGTCAGCGAGTCTCATAGGGGTGATTTCCCGATGGAATTGCATGATTTCCCGGCTTTTAATATGCTGTCCATGACATAAGAAAAGAGGCTTCATGCACAAGGTGTCGATCAGGCCGCAATGGACCGTCAGCGATCTGAGCGGGCACAACCTGCCGCCGCGTCTGCTGGATTTGCTCTCGCAGGTGCAAGAGCACGGCAGCCTGTCGGCTTCGTGCAAGCAGTCCGGTGCGTCTTACCGCCATGCCTGGAGCCTGATCCGCCAAGGTGAGGCTCAGTTGGGCATGCCTTTGCTCAACATGGCGCGCGGCAAGGGCGCCACGCTCACGCCTTTGGCTGAGAAGCTCGTGTGGGCCGGTCATCGCATCAACGCGCGCCTGATGCCCATGCTGGAGTCGCTCGCCTCAGAGCTCGAAGCAGAGATCGAGCGCGTGGTGGCCGCAGGGCGTGATGTGTTGCGCTTGCATGCCAGCCATGGCTTTGCCGTTGAAAAGCTCTTGCAGACCTTGGCCGATGCCGATCAGCACCTCGAGCGCAAGTACATGGGCAGCCAGGAGGCGGTGGCGTCTTGGCACGCTGGCAATTGCGAGCTCGCGGGCTTTCATGTGCCCGTGGGGGCGTTCGAGGCCGTGGCGTTCGCGCATTACGCCCGCTGGCTGGGGGCCAAGCACAGCCGCGTCATCCATGTGGCCACGCGTCGCCAAGGGTTTTTGGTGGCCAAGGGCAACCCATTGGGCATCCGCAGCGTGGCCGATCTCGCTCGGCCGGAGGTGCGCTTCGTGAACCGCCAGCCCAGCTCCGGCACACGCTTTTTGCTGGAGTGCATGCTGCGTGACCAAGGCATTGCGCCACACGAGGTTCATGGCTTTGACCTGGGCGAGTTCACCCACGCGGCCGTGGCCGCCTATGTGGCCAGTGGCATGGCCGATGTGGGCGTGGGGGTCGAGCCACCCGCTCACCGATTCAAGCTCGACTTCATTCCCTTGGCCACTGAGCGCTACTTTTTGCTGTGCAACGAGGCCGATCTGGGGCGACCCTCGATGCAGGCGCTGCTGGCCGTGCTGCAAAGCCCCGCCTTTCACTCAGCCGTGGATGCCTTGCCTGGGTATGACGCGGCCCGCTGCGGCCAGGTCGGGACCATTGCCGAGGCCTTCGCGGGCCTGCCCTTGCCGGCCTCGGGGATCAAGCCTTAGCGCTGGCGACGCTCTAGCTCTTTGAACAGCCCTGACTGGTCCAGATCGGCAAAACCGTGGCTGGCCGCATCGGCGAACAAGTCGGTCAGGTGCGCGGTGATCGGCGCGTCAAAGCCCAGACTTTGAGCGGTGTGCATCGCATTGCGCAGGTCTTTGAGCTGAATGGCCAGCGAGCCGCGTTTGGCAAAGTCGCCATCGACCATTCGCTGGCCGTGCACCTCCATCACGCGGCTCTCGGCGAAACCGCCGCGCAAGGCTTGGCGCACCTTGGCCATGTCGGCGCCACCGCGCTGCGCCATCAGCAGGGCTTCGGCCACCGCGCCGATGCTGATCCCGACGATCATCTGGTTGGCCAGTTTGGCCAGCTGGCCTGAGCCTGCCGGGCCCACATGCACGGGCCGTCCCATGGCCTGCAAGACCGATTCCGCGCGGCTGAAATCGTTGGCTTCACCGCCGACCATGATGGCCAGCGTGCCGGCCTCTGCGCCCACCGTGCCGCCAGAGACCGGCGCGTCCAGCGCGTGCACCCCGAGCTTGCTCAACTGGCGAGCGTGCGCTTGCGCTTGCTCGGGCAAGATCGAGCTCATGTCGATCAACAAGCTGCCGCGCGCCATGCCGTGAGCAGCGCCAGGCCATTGCGGGTTGAACAACACGTCACCCACCACGTCGCCGTTGTCCAGCATGGTGATGACGATGTCCGCGCCACGTGCCGCATCACATGGCGTTGAGGCGACGCGCGCACCCCAGCCAGCCAAGGCCTGAGCCTTCTCGGGCGATCGGTTCCAGACGGTCAAGGTGTGGCCAGCCGCCAGCAGTCGCTTGGCCATGGGGCTGCCCATCAGGCCGCAGCCGAGCAAACAAATCGTGGTCATCGTGAGGTCGCTTTTCAGTGTGAATGACAGGCGGTGCGCGCATTGTCCAACAGCACCTCGTTGGCTTGACTTTGGGCGCCAAAGTGCACGCGCCAGAAGGGGGTTTGCGATGCATCCAAGGCGTTGAGTTCTTCGTAATGCATGGGAGACCTTCAGGAGTACCCAGAACATGATCACCGATGCACACAACACGCTCACCCAAAGCCAGCTTTTGCGCGTGCTGGCCTTGCAGGAGAGCACCGACGACTTGCGCACCGAAGCTGATTTTCTGGCGTGGGCCAAAGGCCCGCTCCAAGATGTGTTGCCTCACGAGAGCCTGGCCTGTGCGGTCGTGGCCTCGCAGCCGCAAGGTCTTGCCCTGCGCCGCGTGTTGCAGCAAAACTGGCCCGCAGGCTATGTCAATGCGCTGACGCTGAGTGATGGCCGCTTTCGCAGCCCCGTCATCGGCCGTTGGTGGCAAGAGCGCACGCCACAGATCGTGTTGGACGCACAAGCGGAGCGCCTCAACGACCCGATTTGGTCTGATGTCTTCCACGACATGGGCTTGCGCAACATGGTGGCCCATGGCGTGTTGGACTGGGATGGCCGCTCTGCCACCTACTTTTGCTTTTCGCGCATGCCTGGCCAAGTGGGCAGCACCCAAGCGTGCGTGCTCAGGCTGCTGACACCTCACATGACCATGGCCCTGCGTCGGGTGTTGATCAAGCCACCGGCCGATACGGCCTCGAACGAGCCCTCGTGGCTGCCCCGCTTGACCGAGCGCGAACGCGTGGTGCTGCACTGGATGAGGCAGGGCAAGACCAATTGGGAGATTGCTCAAATCTGCGGTCGCAGCGAGCACACGATCAAGAACCAGGTCGAGAGCGTGCGGCAGAAGCTGCGCG
>JAVLFO010000452.1:0-3028 GCA_046052805.1 Aquabacterium sp.
CACGCGTAAGATCGTCGGCAGCGTCAGATGTGTATAAGAGACAGACATGGACCGCCTGGATTACGTCTCGATGATGTGCAACGAGCACGCCTACTGCCTGGCCATCGAAAAGATGCTGGGCATTGAGGTGCCTGTGCGCGCCCAGTACATCCGCGTGATGTTCTCCGAAATCACCCGCGTCCTGAACCACCTGTTGTGGCTGGGCTGCCATGGTTTCGACTGTGGTGCCATGAACATCCTGATTTACTGCTTCCGTGAGCGCGAAGACCTCTTCGACATGTACGAAGCCGTGTCGGGTGCCCGCATGCACGCGGCCTACTTCCGTCCAGGTGGTGTCTACCGCGACCTGCCGGACACGATGCCGCAGTACAAGGTCAGCAAGATCAAGAACGCCAAGACGATCGCTCGCATGAACGAGAACCGTCAGGGCTCTTTGCTTGACTTCATCGATGACTTCACCCAACGCTTCCCCGAGCTGGTGGACGAGTACGAAACGCTCCTGACCGACAACCGCATCTGGAAGCAACGCACCGTGGGCATTGGCGTGCTCTCGCCTGAGCGCGCTCTGAACCTAGGTTTGAGTGGCGCGATGCTGCGCGGCTCGGGCATCGTGTGGGACCTGCGCAAGCACCAGCCCTACGACGTCTACGACAAGCTCGACTTCGACATCCCCGTGGGCACCAACGGCGACTGCTACGACCGCTACGTGGTCCGCGTGGAAGAGCTGCGTCAGTCCAACCGCATCATCAAGCAGTGCGTTGACTGGCTGCGCGCCAACCCTGGCCCGGTCATCACAGACAACCACAAGGTGGCGCCACCTTCACGTGTCGAGATGAAGACCTCGATGGAAGAGCTGATCCACCACTTCAAGCTCTTCACCGAAGGCTTCCACGTGCCCGAAGGCGAAGCGTATGCCGCCGTCGAGCACCCCAAGGGTGAGTTCGGCATCTACTTGGCATCTGACGGTGCCAACAAGCCTTACCGCCTCAAGATCCGCGCCCCAGGCTTCCCGCATCTGGCCGCCCTGGACGAAATGTCCAAGGGCCACATGATTGCTGACGCCGTGGCCATCATCGGCACGATGGACATCGTGTTCGGTGAAATCGACCGCTAAGTGACCGACGACACCATGCTCAGCGAACAAACCAAAGCGCGGTTCGACCGCGAACTCGCCAAGTTTCCAGCCGACCAGCGCATTTCCGCGGTCATGGCCTGCTTGTCCATCATCCAGCAAGAACGTGGCTGGGTCTCGCCTGAAAGCGAGCAGCAGATCGCCGACTACATCGGCGTGGCGCCCATTGCCGTGCACGAGGTCACCACGTTCTACAACATGTACAACCAGCAGCCCGTTGGTCAGTTCAAGTTGAACGTCTGCACCAACCTGCCTTGCCAGTTGCGCGATGGCCAAAAGGCCTTGCACCACGTGTGCGAACGTCTGGGCGTGGAGCCTGGCGGCACAACGGCAGATGGTCTGTTCACTGTGCAGCAATCTGAGTGCCTTGGCGCCTGTGCCGATGCACCCGTGGCTTTGGTCAACGACCGCCACATGGTCAGCTACCTGAGCAATGAGCGCCTGGACGAACTCCTGGCATCGCTCAAGGCTCAGGCCAAGTGAGGCAAGACAACATGACGCTTGATCTGTCGAAATTCCAGGCGACCGGCACGGAAACTGTTTTCCACGGCCGCCATATCGAACCCCAAATTTACGCCGGCATCGACGGCACCAACTGGGGCCTGAAAGACTACGAAGCCCGCGGTGGCTACGCTGCTCTGCGCAAAATTCTGGGCAAAGACGGTGGTGAGGGCATGACCCCTGACCAAGTCATTGCCGAGGTCAAGGCCTCTGCGCTGCGCGGTCGCGGCGGCGCGGGCTTTCCCACCGGCTTGAAGTGGAGCTTCATGCCCCGCGCGTTTCCGGGCCAAAAGTACCTTGTCTGTAACTCGGACGAAGGCGAGCCCGGCACGTGCAAGGACCGCGAGATCCTGCGCTTCAACCCGCACACCGTGATTGAAGGCATGGCCATTGCGGCCTACGCCATGGGCATCACCGTGGGCTACAACTACATCCACGGCGAAATCTTCGAGGTGTACGAGCGCTTCGAAGCTGCTTTGGAAGAGGCTCGTGCAGCCGGTCTGTTGGGTGACAACATCCTGGGCAGCAACTTCACGTTCCAGCTCCACGCCTTCCACGGCTTTGGCGCTTACATCTGCGGCGAAGAAACTGCGCTGCTCGAGTCTATTGAAGGCAAGAAGGGCCAACCGCGCTTCAAGCCACCGTTCCCAGCCAGCTTTGGCCTGTACGGCAAGCCCACCACCATCAACAACACCGAAACCTTCGCGGCCGTCCCCTGGATCATCCGCAACGGTGGCGAAGCTTTCTTGAACGTCGGTAAGCCCAACAACGGTGGCACCAAGCTGTTCTCGATCAGTGGTGACGTCGAGCGTCCAGGCAACTACGAAATCCCCATGGGCACGCCTTTCAGCAAGTTGCTGGAGCTGGCCGGTGGTGTGCGCGGTGGCCGCAAGCTCAAGGCGGTGATCCCCGGCGGGTCGTCGATGCCTGTGCTGCCAGCACACATCATGATGGAGTGCACGATGGACTATGACTCCATCGCCAAAGCCGGCTCGATGCTGGGTTCGGGCGCCGTCATCGTGATGGACGAAACCCGCTGCATGGTCAAGAGCCTGCTGCGTTTGTCCTACTTCTACATGCACGAGTCTTGCGGCCAGTGCACGCCTTGCCGCGAAGGCACGGGCTGGCTGTGGCGCATGATGGACCGCATCGAAAACGGCAAGGGTCGTCCTGAAGACATCGACCTGCTGAACTCGGTGGCCGACAACATCCAGGGCCGCACCATTTGCGCACTGGGTGACGCTGCCGCCATGCCGGTGCGCGCATTCATCAAGCATTACCGCGACGAGTTTGTGCACCACATCGAGCACAAGACCTGCGTGGTCCCGGCCTATGTCTAAGCGCCCCCACGCTCCGAGTACGTCGCTGCCCCCCACGGGGGCTGGTCTTCCTCTG
>JAVLFO010000453.1:0-6464 GCA_046052805.1 Aquabacterium sp.
GACTAGTCGTCGGCAGCGTCAGATGTGTATAAGAGACAGCCACGGCTTCGCTGGCTTTGCTCGTGCTTGCGGTGGGTGGCGTGGCCTTGTCCGCCTATTTGTTCTGGCAACTGCGCAAGCGCAAGCAAGCCGAGCAAGATGCTTGGTGGAAAGCCGAGGCTGCTCAGCTGATCGATGACGACCCAGCGCTCGAAACCGATCGCAGCCATCTGGAAGACACGGCTGCTGGCTTCGTGTCTGTGCCCGCGCCAGAGGCTGCTCCGCAGTCAGAGCCTTTGTCCGTGGCGTTCGCGAAAGACGACGATGCCAAGGCGCCGGTGTCTGCTCCTTTGCGCTCGGCAGCGTTGCATCAATTGGTGCCAGATGCGGTCCCTGCGCCCTTGCCGCCGCCGCAGCCTGAAAACCTGCGAGAGGTGTCTGTCGAAGAGCTGATCGACCTTGAACAGCAAGCCGATTTCTTCGTGGTGCTGGGCCAAGACGCCGCGGCCATTGAGTTGCTTGAAAGTCACGTCAACAGCACGGCGGCGGCCAGCCCCTTGCCCTTGCTGAAGCTGCTCGAGACTTACCAGCGTCTGGGGCGTCGAGCCGACTACGAGCGCATTCAGGCTGAGTTCAATCAGCGCTTCAACGCGCACGCGCCCGTCTGGGAGGCCGACTTGCAGCATGGCTTGAGCCTCATTGATTACCCCGGCGTGGTCGACCGTTTGCAGTCATTGTGGCCATCGCCTGCGCGCGCCATGTCGCTGCTCGAAACCTCTTTGACCCGAGCGGATGCCGAGGCTGACACCTTCGAGTTGCCGGCCTACCGCGAGTTGCTGTTTTTGTACGCCGTTGCGCGCGATCTGGCCGAGCGAGAGTCTGCCAATCGGGGTACGGTTGACCTGTTGCTGCCTGTGCCCGACGTCACTTACAGCGCCCCGATGGCGCCTGCGGTGCGCGGCGTGCGCGACACGGCCATGCAGCCCTTGATGGCCACCCTGCCTGTGCAGGCCCAGCCCGGCGTGAGCCCCAGCATCAGCTTGGACTTGCACCTCGACGAGTTGCATGAGCAAGCCGCTCAGGCCAAGTCTGCGGCGGTTGTGACCGAGCCATTGCCCTCACAGGACGGCGCGTTTCAGCACAAGCACTGAAACAGGATCACAGACGGCATCAAAGGCCGAAGTCGGTGCCAGTGCCCTGGCTGCTGCCGGGTTGCAGCGCCTGCATGATGAGCGCGCGAGTTAAGCGGTCCGAGGTCAGTACAGCGAAGGCCAGCACGAACTGCCTCAGGTAAGCGCCGCGCTTGAACGCCAGCCTCGCCATGTTCGGGCCGAACAAATGGCCTACAGGGCGCCACACCAGTTCGTGTCCGGGCACGCTCATCATCGGGTCGTCCTTGACCGCCATTTCGGCGACCAAGCCAATGCCCAGGCCCAGCCGCGTGTAGGTTTTGATCACGTCAGCGTCGATGGCTTCCAGCACGACATTGGGCGTCAGCCCCCTTTGCGCGAAAGCCTGGTCAATGCGCTTGCGGCCCGTGAACGACGGGTGGTACGAGATCAAAGGCTCTGCCGCCAGTTGCTCCAGGCTCAGGCGCGAGACCTGTGCCAGCGGGTGGTTGGCCGGCATCACCACGACGTGTTGCCACTCGTAGCAGGGCAGGGTGACCAGGTCCGGAAAGTCGCTCAGCGACTCGGTGGCCAGGCCGATGTCGGCCGTTTCGTCCAACACCATTTGCGCCACTTGCTCTGGCGTGCCTTGGTGCAAGCTGACCGCGACCTTGGGGTAGCGCTTGCGCAGCGCGGCAACGGGCTCTGGCAGCACGTAGCGCGCCTGCGTGTGCGTGGTGGCGATCGACAGGGTGCCTGCGTCTTGCATGGCGTACTCATCGCCAATGCGCTTGAGGTTGCCCAGCTCACGCAGGATCACGTCGATGGACTGGAGCACTTGCTGGCCGGGCTCGGTCACGCGCTTGAGGCGCTTGCCGTGGCGCACGAAGATGTCCACCCCCAGCTCTTCTTCTAGTTCCAGGATCGCTTTGGAAATGCCGGGTTGCGAAGTGTGCAGGGCCTTGGCCGTTTCGGTCAGGTTCAGGTTGCGGCGGGCCGCTTCGTAGACAAACCGAAACTGGTGCAGGTTCATGGCGACCTCAGGCAGCGGGGTGTGCGAGCAGCCAGGCCGCGTCTGCCAGCGCGTTGATGACCGTGTCGGTTTCGCCGACCGCTGCGCTCAATGACCATTGCACGCCTGGGTGCTGCTCGGCCAACTCGCCCATCAGTCGGGGCAGGTCTTTGCGCACATGACCGCCCGCACCCAAGAACAAGGGCACAACGGTGATGCGTTGGCAGCCGCGCTGAACCAGATCGGCGCCAGCGTCGGTGATGTTGGGCGACATGAACTCTAAAAACGCCAAGCTCACGAGCTGGCCTTCGGCCTGGGCGCGCCGGCTCAGTGCTTGGGCAGCCGCCTCAAAGGGTTGAGCCCACGCCGGGTCACGGGCGCCGTGCGCGAACAACAAAATGCCTGAAGGGGTCGATGACATGGCGTGGGGGCTCACTGGTAACGCACCAGCCACACGAAGGCGCTCATGGACAACAACAGGTAGACCATGCTGGGTGCCGCAGCAGCCAGCCAGGGTTGCCATTGGTGCAACAAGCCCAAGTGACTGGAGATGTGGTTGATCAAGACGAAACTGATGCCGAGCATGATGCCGCCAAAAATCTTCAGGCTCATGCTGCCACTGCGCGCGTGCAGGTAGGCAAAGGGCAGGGCGAGGGCCACCATCACCAGGCACACCAGCGGGTAGAAGGTTTTTTTCCAGAACTCGATCTCATAGCGCTGCGCGGCCTGGGCGTTGCTCGCCAAGTGCTTCGTATAGCGCCAAAGCGAGAGGGTCGACATGGTCTCTGGCGGCAGCACCGAGGCCGACACCACCAGGGGCGTCAGGCTGCTTTGCCAGTCCAGCTTGTCAAGCTTGCGCTCTTTGATGGCCAGGCTGCCTGCTTGAACGGCGGCGTCACTGAGTTGCTCGTGCGACAACCATTGGGTGTCGACCACGTCTTGCAGGTGCCACACCGAGCCGGCCGCAGACAAGGGATCTCCCATAGGTTCGACCACCACGCGCTTGGCCGATAGCCTGCGGAGCAGGCGGCCTTGTCCGTCAAATTCGAAGATGCGCACAAAGCCGAAGTCGCCTTGGGTGTTGGCTGTGCCCACATTCACCGTGATGTTGTGCGACCCTTGGCCCTTGATTTCGCGACGTTCGCGCAGCCAGGTGCCGCCATGGCCCAGGTTGAGCGCCTGTTGGCGGCTGAACTGGGCGCGGTGCAGTGTCAGGGCTTGCTCTGACATGGGCACCAACCAGTTGCTCACCAGCACCATCAACAAGGCGGCCGCCACACCGAGCACGCCCAGCAGGCCCAAGGCCCGGCCTGGGCCAAGGCCGCCTGTGCGCAAAATGGTGAACTCTGAGGTTTGCGCCATGCGCGCCAAGGCCAGGATGGCGCCGATCAGCAAGGCAATGGGGAAGAGGTCGTAAAAGTGAGCGCCCTGCAACAGCACGCAAGACCAGATCGCCTGGATCAAGCTGTAGCCGTTCTCGCCCACGTCTTGGATCTCTTCGACAAAGTCGATGAAGAAAAACAGCGCGGAGAACGCCAGCGCCACCATGCCCACATGGGCGCACACCGTCTTGAAGACCAACCGGCGGACCGTGTTCATGCAGGTGCCTTCGTGGTTTGTGCGGTCATGGCGGGGCCACTTTTGCGTTGAACACTTTGGCCCGGGCGCATGGCGCCATCTCGCCACCACACCACCAGCAAAGCCGCCAGGGTCAAGCCGCCGTGCACGAGCACCAACGCGGGCCACAAGCCCAGCTTGCCCCGTGCCACCCAGTTCTGGCTCAGGCTCAGCAGGTTGAAATACACCACGAACACCAGCAGCGCGTAGACCAGGTTCCAGCTGCTGTTGCGCCGCGCATTGCCCGCGGCCAGGCTCAAGCCGGCGAGCACCATGTTCAATGTGGCCCAGATCAGGCCCAAGCGCCACGCCAGCTCACCATCGCCATCGCCGCTGCGTTTGGCCAGCAAGGCCACGGTGCTTTGGGCGCGAGGTTCGGGCGCGAGGGTTTGCGGGTCGACCACTTCACCCACCACGATGCGTGCGGTTTCAAACCGAGACAGTGTTTTGCTGCCAGTGCGCAAATCGGTTTGCGTGCGCTCGCCATGGTTGAGCACCAGCACGCGCTGCCCCAGCTTGTCGACTTCGATTTGCCCCTCTTGGGCGGTCACGACCGACTCAATGTCTTTGCTGGTCAGCACCATGAACACGTTCTTGCCCGTTTGCTGCCCGTCGCTGTGGCTGTCGATGAAGAACACGCGCTTGCCATCGGCCGAAGGCTGGAATTGCCCTGGCGCAACCCGTGCCATGTCTGAGCGCTTTTCGAATCGGTACTTCAGCACTTGGGTCTGCCCCTGTGCCCATGGCCGCGCCACCAAGGTGCTGAAGGCCACCATGGCCAGCACGGGCCAGGCCATGCGCAGCAGCGGGCCCACGAAATTGAACTGGCGTGCCCCGCTGGCTTGCCAGACCACCATTTCGCTGTCTCGCCACAAGCGGCTGAGCACCGACACGACCGCCACAAACAGGGCCAAGGCCAGCAGGATGGGCAATTGGCCAATCACGGTGTAGCTGAGGATCAGGCTGACATCGGCAGGCGCAAACGCGCCCTTGGTTGCCTGGCCCAAGATGCGGATCAACACCATGGTCAAGACAACGGTGAGCAGCACCACCAGGGTGCCGATAAAGCTGCGCCAGAGCTCTCGGCGCACAGAGGAATCGAATAACATTGTTCAGATCAAATCTATCCGTCCATTATGGACGCGCACCGCATGGACTACCGCACCACCGTGGCTCAAGGGCCCGCTCTGTCTCAGGTCAACGCCGACGCCTTGCTTGTGATCGTCACGCCCACGCAGTCGAGCACAGGTGCCCCTGAGCTGGATTCGCTGATCAAAGAAGCTTTGGCCTCTGGCGATTTCGCACTCAAAGCGGGCCGCACCCTGTACGTGCACCGTCACGCAGGCGTCAAGGCAGCTCGCGTGGTGCTGAGCGCGGCGGCTGATGCCTCGGTCAAAGCCTTCCGCGCCGCTGTGACCAAGGGCCTGGCCCCATTGAAGGATTTGGGCGCAGTCCATGTGGCCGTTGCCGCAGCCGCCGACGTCAGTTTGAGCGCCGCGCACGCCCAAGCCCTGGTGCTGGCTGTGGCCGATGCCACCTATGTGTTCCGTCAGACCAAACCCAGCGCGCCCAAGCCTGGTGCTTTGGGCAAGGTCACTCTGGTCAGCCATGCCGACCAGGCCGCAGCAATCAAGTCGGGCCTGAGCCAAGGCCAAGCCGTGGCCGAAGGCGTCACGCTGGCCCGCGAACTGGGCAACCTGCCTGGCAACTACTGCACGCCCACCCACCTGGCCAACCAGGCCAAGCAGTTGGCCAAAACGTACAAGCACATCAAAGCCGAGGTGCTCGACCGCCCCGCGCTTGAAAAGCTCAAGATGGGCTCTTTCTTGTCGGTGACCAATGGATCGGCGCAGCCGCCCAAATTCATCATCCTTCGCTACGAAGGTGCGGCCTCCAAGCAGGCGCCTGTGGTGCTGGTGGGCAAGGGCATCACCTTTGACACGGGTGGTATTTCGCTCAAGCCCGGTGCAGGCATGGACGAGATGAAGTTCGACATGGGTGGCGCAGCCAGCGTGCTGGGTACCTTCCAGGCTGTGGCCGAACTCAAGCCCAAGATCAACCTGATCGGCTTGATCCCCACTTGCGAGAACATGCCCAGTGGCACGGCCACCAAGCCGGGTGACGTGGTCACCAGCATGTCGGGTCAAACCATCGAAGTGCTCAACACCGATGCCGAAGGCCGCCTGATTTTGTGCGACGCCTTGACCTACGCCGAGCGCTTCAAGCCCGCAGCTGTGGTCGACATTGCCACCCTGACCGGCGCTTGTGTGATCGCGCTGGGCCACCAGCACAGCGGCCTGTTCTCGGCCGACGATGCCTTGGCGCAAGCCCTGCTTGATGCGGGCACCCAAACGCAAGACACCGCCTGGCGCATGCCGCTGGACGATGAGTACGGCGAGTCCCTCAAAAGCAATTTTGCCGACTTGGGCAACGTGGGTGGCCGCGAAGGCGGCGCCATCACGGCTGCCGTGTTCCTGAGCAAGTTCACCAAGGCTTACCGTTGGGCCCACCTCGACATCGCGGGCTCGGCCTGGAAGTCGGGCGGCGCCAAGGGCGGCACGGGTCGCCCCGTGAGCCTGCTGACCCAGTTTGTGCTGAACCAAGCTGCGGCTGGCAAAGACGCGATTGCGCCAGCGCCAGCCCAGCCTGCGTCGGCTCCAGCCAAGAAGGCTGCTCGCAAGTCCGCAGCGCCCAAGGCATGAGCAACACAGGGCTGATGCGGCATGGGCAAGGTTGAGTTCCACCAC
>JAVLFO010000454.1:0-13794 GCA_046052805.1 Aquabacterium sp.
CGGCTGCGCTGGCCCGCGGGCGTTTGCGCCACCTGCGCCGTGCGGTGCAGGTGTTTGGCTTCTACCTGGCCCCACTCGATTTGCGCCAGAACTCGGATGTGCACGAACTGGTCGTGGCCGACCTCTTGGCTGCGGCCGATCCCGGTGTGGCCTACCTCGAGATGAACGAGGCCCAGCGCGTCGCGCGCCTGCTCACCGAGCTGCACACGCCGCGCCCGCTGTATTCACCGCACATTGCCTACAGCGAGCTGACGCAAGGCGAAATCGCCATCTTCCAGCAAGCCCAGCGCGCCCATGTGCGCTACGGCGCCCCGTCGGTGTCGCAATGCATCATCAGCAAAGCGGCCAGCGTGTCTGACCTGCTGGAAGTGGCGGTGCTGCTCAAAGAAAGCGGTTTGCTCAAGCCCACCCGGGGCGATCAGGCTGCCACTTTGGCACTCAACATCGTCCCCTTGTTTGAGACCATTGCCGACCTGCGCGCCGCGCCGGCCATCATGGACCAGCTCTTGTCGCTGCCCGACTACCGGGCCTTGCTGCAAGGCCTGGGCGATGTGCAAGAGGTGATGCTGGGCTACTCGGACAGCAACAAAGACGGCGGCTTCTTGACCTCTGGCTGGGAGCTGTACAAGGCCGAGATCGGCTTGGTCGAAGTGTTCGCGCGCCACGGTGTGCGCCTGCGCCTCTTCCATGGCCGCGGCGGTTCGGTGGGCCGTGGCGGGGGCCCCAGCTACGAAGCGATCTTGGCCCAGCCTCCCGGTGCGGTCCAAGGCCAGTTGCGCCTGACCGAGCAGGGCGAGGTCATCGCCGCCAAGTACGGCCAGCCCGAGGTGGGGCGCCGCAACCTCGAAGTGCTGGTGGCCGCCACCTTGCACGCCAGCTTGCTGCCACCCAACCGTGGCGTGCCCGCCGAGTTCTTGGGCGTGATGGAAACCCTCTCGGCCACGGCCTTTGCCGCCTACCGCGACTTGGTCTACGACACCCCTGGCTTTGAGCAGTTCTTCTGGGAGTCCACGGTCATTGCCGAGATCGCCCACCTCAACATAGGCAGCCGCCCCGCCTCGCGTAAAAAGTCCACCGCCATCGACGACCTGCGGGCCATTCCCTGGGTGTTCAGCTGGGCCCAGTGCCGCCTGATGCTGCCCGGCTGGTATGGCTTTGGCAGCGCCGTGCAGGCCTACCTGGACCAGCATGGCGATGCTGGTCGTCAACAGCTGCAAGCCATGTATGCGCAGTGGCCCTACCTGTCGAGCTTGCTCTCCAACATGGACATGGTCTTGGCGAAGTCTGACCTGGCCATTGCCTCGCGCTACGCCGAGCTGGTGAGCGACAAGGCCTTGAGCACGGCCATCTTTGGGCGCATCCAGGCCGAGCATGCCCTCACGGTCAAACACCTGTTGATGGTGTCAGGGCAGGGCGCTTTGCTCGAACGCCAACCGGCCCTGCAGCGCCACATCGCCGACCGTCACCCCTACCTCGACCCGCTCAACCATTTGCAGATCACCTTGCTGCAAAGCCACCGCGAGCGTCAGCAGCGCAAGGCCGAGCCCGACGAGCGCATTCAGCGCGGCATCCATCTCACCATCAACGGTTTGGCTCAGGGCTTGCGCAACAGCGGGTGACCGGTCGAGGGCGTGTCATGGGCGCGGCGGACTCAAGCCGCTGCACCCACGGTCGATAACCTCCCGAATGGCCTGCGGCTGCGTGCGGGCCGAGAGGTGCCGTCGCCATGAGCCTGTTCGATTCGCTGTTTGACACCCTGATCCCCGCGTCCATCCACAAGGACGCGGCGGCGTTGACCCGCGCCAAGAACCTGGTGGGCCTGGCCGTCGTCGCCTTTGGTGCTGCACCCGGCTTTGCGGGGCTGTATTGGTGGCTGGGCAACCACTTTGGCGCCATTGCCATTGGCTTGGTCTTGCCCATGCTGTGCGTGTCCCTGGGTTCGATCCGCGTGTTGGAATCCTTGTGGTTCGCTCAGTACAGCACCATGGCCACTTTGCTGACCTTGTTCTCTAGCCTGATCTGGAGCATGCATGGCGAGATGTCCAACCCCGTCAACGCGTGGTTTGTTGCCGTGCCGGTGGTGGCGACCTTCATGCTGGGTTTGCGCCAAGGCCTGCTGTGGCTGGCCATCACCTTGGGCACCATGCTGTTTTTCGTTTGGGCCAGCAAAACAGGCGCCATCGACTTCCCGGCCAACCCTGTGACCAACCCCGAGCTGCTGCACATCATCAGCAACCTCGGCTTGGTGCCCTTTGTGGCCGGGCTGGCTTTGTTCTTTCAGTTGACCAAGGACCAGAGCGATGCCGTTCGCCTCAGCCAGGTCGACACCATTCGCTACCTCATGACGGAGGTTGGCCAGCAAAGCGCCCAGGTCAGCGACCAGGTGCAGCAGATGGTGTCTTCGCTGAGCAACCAGAGCGAGCAAGCTGTTGCCATGCGATCGGCCTCGCAAGCCAACCACGAATTGGCCTCCGTGCTGGAGCAAACCTCGACGGCGCTGGCGCTGGAAGCCGACACCGCACGCCAGACCGCGCAAGAAGGCGCCGAGGTGATTGGCAGCGCCATCACCAACAGCGAATCTTTGGCCGATGCCATCAGCCAGGCCGACCAACTGGTGCGCACGCTGCAATCGCGCTCACGCGACATCTCCGGCATCGTGGACAACATCAAGAGCCTGGCCTTTCAAACCAACATCTTGGCGCTCAATGCCACCATCGAAGCCGCCCATGCGGGCGCCCAAGGCCGGGGCTTTGCGGTCGTGGCCGACAATGTGCGCAAGTTGGCTGGCGAGGCCGGTGATTCGGCCAGCGCCATCAGCCGCGAGCTCGGCGTGATCCTCGACCACATCGAACAAACCGCGGGCCTGCTCGACAGCAGCCACATGCTGGCCCAGGAAGGCCGGCGCAGCGCCGGTCACGCCAAGAGTGCCTTGCAGTCCATCCAAGACTCTGTCATGACCCTGCATGGCGAGATGAGCCGGCTGCAAGAGGTCAGCGAGCGCCAGGTGCGCCAAAACAGCGAGATGCAAACCGTGGCATCGGCCATGGAGCAAGGCATCCAAGACGTGGCGGGGGGCTCGGCCACCATCGAACAAGCGATGACACAGCTCAATGTCCGCCTGACCAGCGTTGAAGTCTGAGCGCGCCCCTTTGTGGGGATTGAATGCGCTTGGGGGCTGGCAGGGCGCACAATGCCGTACCCCGTCGCCTGACGACACCTCCGTCTTCCCCAGCTGCCCACTGTGCCCGCGCCGCTTGCCCTCGATGCCCCAGATGCCTCGCCTGCATCGCCAGGCTTGTCCACCCAGCCTTTGACCATCTTGCAAGAGGTCTTTGGCTACGGTGCCTTTCGCGGGCAGCAACAAGCCATCGTGGACCACGCGACAGCCGGCGGCGACGCCCTGGTGCTCATGCCCACGGGCGGCGGCAAAAGCCTGTGCTATCAAATCCCGGCCATCTCGCGGCATCGCGCGGGCAAGGGCGTCACCATCGTGGTCTCGCCCCTGATAGCCTTGATGCACGATCAGGTCGGAGCGCTCGAAGAAGTTGGCGTGAACGCGGCGTTCTTGAACAGCACGCACAGCCAGGAAGACGCCCAGCGCATCGAGCGCGACATGATGGCCGGCCGCCTGGTCATGCTCTACGCCGCGCCCGAACGCATCACCAACCTGCGCTTCCAGGCGCAACTGGCCAGCTTGCACGAGCGCGGCTTGCTCAGCCTGTTTGCCATCGACGAAGCCCACTGCGTCAGCCAATGGGGACACGACTTCCGCGAAGACTACCTGCAGCTCAGCATGCTGCACGAGCGCTTCCCCGACGTGCCTCGCCTGGCCCTGACCGCCACCGCCGACGACAGCACCCGCGCCGACATGATCGAGCGGCTCAAGCTCGAAGACGCCCGCGTCTTCATCAGCAGCTTCGACCGCCCCAACATCCGCTACGCCCTGGTCGAAAAGGACGAGCCCCGCAAACAGTTGCTGCGCTTCATCCGCGACGAGCACGATGGCGACGCCGGCATCGTGTACTGCCAAAGCCGCAAGAAGGTCGAAGAAACGGCGGCCTGGCTGACCGAGCAGGGCGTCAGCGCCTTGCCGTATCACGCCGGCTTGGACGCCAGCGTGCGCCAGAAACACCAAGACCGATTTCTGCGTGAAGACGGCCTGGTCATGGTGGCCACCATCGCCTTTGGCATGGGCATCGACAAGCCCGATGTGCGCTTTGTGGCCCACCTCGACCTGCCCAAAAACATCGAAAGCTACTACCAAGAAACCGGCCGTGCGGGCCGCGACGGCGGTGACGCCGACGCGTGGATGACCTACGGCCTGGCCGACGTCGTCAACCAGCGCCGCATGATCGACGAAAGCCCGGCGCACGACGACTTCAAGCGCGTGCAGCGCGGCAAGCTCGACGCGCTGCTGGCCCTGGCCGAAGCCCACGATTGCCGCCGCGTGCGCTTGCTCGGCTACTTTGGCGAGGCCAGCGCGCCCTGCGGCAACTGCGACAACTGCCTGAACCCGCCCGCCACCTGGGACGGCACCGAGGCCGCGCGCAAGCTGCTCAGCTGCATCTACCGCTTCTGGCAGCACGGGCAGAACCGTTTTGGTGCGGGGCACCTGATTGACGTTTTGCGTGGCAAGCACACCGACAAGGTCGCGCAATACGGCCACGACAGCCTGAGCACCTTTGGCGTGGGCGCCGATCTGTCAGAAAACCAATGGCGCGCCGTGTTGCGCCAACTCGTGTCCCTGGGGCATGTGGTGGCCGAGGGCGAATACAACACCTTGGCCCTGACCGACTCGGCCCGCGCCGTGCTCAAAGGTGGCGTGCAGCTCACCCTGCGCGAAGCTGTGGAGCCGCCCAAGCGGGGGCGTGTCAGCAAAGCCGGGGGCAAGCCAGCTGCGGCCCCCGCCGACTTGGATGGCGAGGCCTTGTCGCGCTTTGCCGACCTCAAGGCCTGGCGCGCCGAAGTGGCCCGCGAGCACAACCTGCCCGCCTACATCGTCTTCAACGACGCGACCTTGGCCGACATGGCCCGCGTGGCGCCCCAAACCTTGGGCGAGCTCAGTGCCATCAGCGGCGTGGGCGCCAAAAAGCTGCAGGCCTATGGCGAGCAGCTTTTGCGCGTGCTCGGCTGTTGACCTGCGCGCACCAAATCGAGGCGCCTTGAGTCTCGCCGCACCCACAAGGTGCGCTCGAACGCGGCCGGGTGTCTCTTGGGCAGCCTTTCAGGCGTCTGCCAACTTGAACGTGAGTCGAGGTTTTTGTGGCGAGACACACATCTCGCCGCCGACCTCCGAGACGCGTTTCGCCCTTGAATGTCCGAAAATGACATGACAAATGGCTGTTTTGTTGCTTTGTCGCGACGAAAAAACATGCTTTCGGCCTCTAAACCTGTCACGGTTCTTGCTTTACATGTCTCCGTGGACGACAGTCCCATCACCCCATCAAGGGTTTGAGTGGCACCGAAAAGGTCAGCTCAAATCGAGAAATTGTCCCAATTTCGTTCATCTCATTGCTAGGAGAAATCGATGTTTGCAAAGAAGAATTTGGTGGCCACGGCTGCCCTGTTGGCTCTGGCTGGTGCCGCTCACGCTGACGTCAAGCTGTACGGCATGCTCGACCTGGGCTTTGGCTCGTTCGAAGACGTGCACACCAAGGGCGACGCTGCTCGCACCACGCAAGTGTCCAGCGGCAAGATGATGACCAGCTACATCGGTCTGGCCGGTTCGGAAGACCTGGGTGGCGGCTTGAAGGCCGAGTTCGCTCTGGAATCCTTCCTGGCCCCTGACACTGGCGCTACCGTCACGAACAACGCCAACCAATTTTGGGGCCGCGGCTCCAACGTCGCCCTGAGCGGCGGCTTCGGTAAGGTTGCACTGGGTCAGTATGACAACCCCCTGTTCACCTCGGGCTACACCTACAACCCGTTCGGCAGCTCGATGGCCTTCTCGCCCACGATGCGTCACCTGAACTACATCGGCGGCGTCAGCGGCATCACCGGTGCTGGTGCTGGCTTTGACACGGGTTGGATCAACTCGGTGACCTACGAATCGCCCGTGATGTCTGGCTTCTCGGCCGTGGTGCAGTACGCCGCCAAGGAAACCAAGGCTGTGGACACCAAGGACAGCTACGCTGTTTCCGGTACGTACGCCAACGGCCCCCTGGCCGCCACGCTGACCTACGTCAAGGGCGGCTTCACGCCAGCCGGTTCGTCGAAGGTCACCCCCGTGAGCTACAACTCGAACGACAAGATCTTGAACTTGGGCACCAGCTACGACTTCGGCGTGGTCAAGGCCTTCGGTCAGTACACCACGATCAAGAAGAGCGGTTTTGCTGACGGCAGCGACACAGCTCCAAACTATCTGTCGGTTGACTTGAAGGACAAGATCTTCCAACTGGGCGTGTCTGTGCCCGTGACCGACAAGGCCGCTGTGATGGCTTCGTTCGGTCAACTCAAGCACACCGTCGCTGGCGTGGACGGCTCGACCAAAGACGAGCAATTCTCGTTGGGCTACGACTACACCCTGTCCAAGCGCACCGACGTGTACGGCGTGTTCTCGAACGTTCGCCGCACTGGCTTGGTCTCTGGCCAAACCTACGCCGTTGGCATCAAGCACAACTTCTGATCTTTCAAGATCTTGAAGCTGTGACGACAAAGCGCCCTTCGGGGCGTTTTGTCTTTGTGCGAAGGGTTAGCCCTCTGCCCCCCCGATGTGAGGGCGTCGTCTAATCCAGGTTGATTTTCCGAAGACCAGAAGGTTCAAGCGCTCCCTCGGGAGCGCTTTTTTTTGATCTGGCTTTCGGCGTGCGTGTCAGCCGCGTTCGAACTTGAACACCGCGGTGCTGGCCAACAAATTTGGCCACAGCTTGACCACCTCGCCCTGCTTGATCCCGAACGACTCCAGGATATGCAGGCCGTTTTTGCGCGCCAGCACCTCAAAGTCAGCAAAGGTCGAGACGCGGATGTTGGGCGTGTCGTACCACTGGTAGGGCAGGGCGCGCGTCACGGGCATGCGGCCACGCAGCACGCTGAGCCGGTGCGGCCAATGCGCGAAGTTGGGGAAGCTCACCAAACCCAGTCGGCCAATGCGGGCCGTTTCACGCAGCATGGCTTCGGTGTTGCGCAGGTGCTGCAGCGTGTCCAGCTGCAGGACCACGTCAAAACTGTTGTCTTCAAACAGGCTCAAGCCTTCTTCGAGGTTGCGCTGGATGACGTTGACACCGCGTCGCACGCACTCCAGCACCTTGCCGTCGTCGAGCTCTACGCCGTAGCCCGTGCATTGGCGCACGTCGCGCAGGTAGGCCAGCAGGGCGCCGTCGCCGCAACCCAGGTCAAGCACGCGGGAGCCGGGGGGAATCAGGTCGGCAATGACCTGGTGGATGGCACGTTCACTCATGGTCGTTGTGGGGCTCAGACGGCGATGTTCAGGGGCTGACCCGTGGCGGTCGTCAGCGGGCTGCTGGCCTGGCGGATCTCCAGGGCGATGCGGCTGAAGTAGGCGCGCACCACCGAGTGGTAGCGAGGGTCGTCGAGCAAGAAGGCGTCGTGCCCATGCGGGGCGTCGATCTCGGCATAGCTCACGTCATGGCGGTTGTCGACCAAGGCTTTGACGATCTCGCGCGAGCGTTGCGGGGCAAAGCGCCAGTCGGTCGTGAAGCTGATGACCAGGAACTTGGCCACCGCCTGTGCCATGGCCTTGGCCAGGCTGCCGCCAAATTCGCGTGCCGGGTCAAAGTAGTCCAGCGCGCGGGTGATCAGCAGGTAGGTGTTGGCGTCAAAGTAGTCGCTGAACTTGTCGCCTTGGTAGCGCAGGTAGCTTTCGACCTGGAACTCGATGTCTTGGGTGCTGTAGCTGGGGGCATCGCCCAGCTCGCGTCCGACCAGCTCGCGGCCGAACTTCTCGTCCATCACGTCGTCTGACAGATAGGTGATGTGACCGATCATGCGCGCCACGCGCAGGCCACGCCGGGGCACCACGCCGTGTTCGTAGAAGTGGCCGTGGTGGAAGTCGGGGTCGGTGACGATGGCGCGGCGAGCCACCTCGTTGAAGGCGATGTTTTGGGCAGACAAATTCGGTGCGGTGGCCACGGCCACGCAATGGCGCACGCGTTGCGGGTGGCGCATCGTCCAGCACAAAGCCTGCATGCCGCCCAAGCTGCCACCCAGCACCGCAGCGAGCTGATCGATGCCCAAGCGGTCCAGCAAGCGTGCTTGCGCGTCGACCCAGTCTTCGACGGTCACGACAGGGAAGTCAGCACCGTAGACCTTGCCCGTGTCGGGGTTGGTGTGCATCGGGCCTGTCGAGCCAAAGCACGAGCCCGGGTTGTTGATGCAGATGACGAAGAACTGGTCGGTGTCCAGCGGCTTGCCGGGGCCAATGAGGTTGTCCCACCAGCCTTGGCTTTTGGGCAGCGGCTGGCCTTGTTCATCGGCATGCAAGCCAGCCACGTGGTGCGAGGCGTTGAGGGCGTGGCACACCAAAACGGCATTGCTGCGGTCGGCGTTCAGGCGCCCATAGGTCTCGTAGACCAGGGTGTAGTCGTTCAGCACCGCACCGCTTTGCAGCGGCAGCGGCGTTCCGAAAT
Organism: Aquabacterium sp.; assembly: GCA_046052805.1. GTDB lineage: Bacteria > Pseudomonadota > Gammaproteobacteria > Burkholderiales > Burkholderiaceae_C > Aquabacterium. The sequence goes on from JAVLFO010000454.1 coordinate 8,586, forward strand.
GCATGGTGGCAGGGGTGACGACCCCGAGAGAAAACATGACGCTACGACATCCCAGCAACAAAAAAACCGGCCTCGCATCAAAGCAGGGGCCGGCGTGCAGCGCCCTCTTTAGCGGCATTTTTTGAGCGCCCGCAATCCGGACAAATCGGCGCTATGTGCCCAATTTTAGCGCCAAACGGCATGTTTGCACCGCACGGGGATTGACCAAGCTGGCGGGCTTTTGGATGCTTGTCTCGGGCGCCAGTGCACAACGCCCGCGCTTAGCATGCGGCCACAGGTGTCTCGATGGCACCCACGACCCATGTCCATAAGGAGACGCGCATGCCCCGTTGGTTGATCCGGCTCAATGAGCACGTGCCCATTCGCTATGCCGCTTGGGTGTTTGCCATGGTGGGCTTGGCCAGTGGCTTGTGGATCTTGGGCTCGCAAGGCCAGCTGCACGGGCTGTGGCTGAGTGTGGTGTGCGCCGGCCTGGTGGTGCTGGGGTTCAACGACGTGCGCCAGACCTCGCGCTCCATCTTGCGCAACTACCCGGTGATCGGGCACATGCGCTACTTGTTGGAGTTCGTGCGGCCCGAGCTGCGCCAGTACTTCATCGAAAGCGACAACGAGGCCGCGCCCTTCTCGCGTCAACAGCGCTCTTTGGTGTATCAGCGCGCCAAGGGCGAGCCCGACAAGCGCCCGTTCGGCACGCAGCTCGACGTGGGGGCCATTGGCTACGAATGGATCAGCCACTCGATGGCGCCCAGCCATGTGGCCTCGCATGACTTCAGGGTGACGATCGGCTCAGGCGGCTCGTCTTGCACGCAGCCCTACAGTGCCAGCGTGTTCAACATATCGGCCATGAGCTTTGGGGCCCTGAGCGCCAATGCCGTGCTGGCGCTGAACACCGGCGCGCGCAAGGGGCGTTTTGCGCACGACACCGGCGAAGGCTCGATCAGCCGTTACCACCGTGAACCTGGCGGCGACCTCATCTGGGAGATCGGCTCTGGCTACTTTGGCTGCCGCACCGCCGAGGGCGCCTTCGATGCCGACAAGTTTGCGCTGCATGCGCGCGAGCCGCAGGTCAAGCTGATCGAGCTCAAGCTCAGTCAGGGTGCCAAGCCGGGGCACGGTGGTGTGCTGCCCGGCCCCAAAGTCACCCCCGAGATCGCTGAGACGCGTGGCGTGCCGGTGGGCGTGGACTGTGTCTCGCCGGCCAGCCACAGCGCGTTTTCAACGCCCATTGAGTTGTTGCAGTTCATTGAGCGCATGCGACAGCTCTCGGGTGGCAAACCCGTTGGCTTCAAGTTTTGCGTCGGTCATGTCTGGGAGTGGTTCGCCATGGCCAAGGCCATGCGTGAAACCGGCATCTGGCCCGATTTCATCGTGGTCGATGGGGCCGAGGGCGGCACCGGTGCTGCGCCATTGGAGTTCACCGACCACGTCGGTGCGCCTTTGCAAGAAGGCTTGCTCTTGGTGCATAACACCTTGGTGGGTTTGGGTGAGCGCCACCGCGTGAAGATCGGCTGCGCGGGCAAGGTGATCAGTGCGTTTGATGTGGCCCGCATGATGGCGCTGGGCGCCGATTGGTGCAACTCAGCGCGGGGCTTCATGTTCGCTTTGGGCTGCATCCAGGCGCAGAGTTGCCACACGGGGCATTGCCCCACCGGCGTCACCTCGCAAGAGCCTTCGCGCCAGCGGGCGCTGGTCGTGCCAGACAAGGCTGAGCGCGTGCTGCGCTTTCACCAAAACACCCTGCATGCCTTGGGGGAGTTGGTGCAAGCTGCTGGCTTGCGTCACCCCAATGACATCACTGCCGACCACATCATCCGGCGCGTTTCGGGCTACGAGGTTCGGCGCCTGTCGAATCTGCTGCCCTACATGAAATCGGGCGAGTTGCTGCAGGCCGAGCAAGGCTTGGTGCCTTGGTCTCAGCCCGCCTTCGAGCAGTACTGGCTGCGCGCCAGCTCGGCGTCTTTTGCACTGCCTGATCAGGTGTGACCAGGCTTGGGCAGGCGTGGCCTCAGGCGGCGGGTGGCGCCGTGTCGATGAAGCTTTGGCGCTGCGCCATCTTGTCGTAGAGCTTGTGCAAGTTGGGATAGTCACCACGCCAGTCGATGTGGGCGAAGCGGAAGTCCAGGTAGCCCAGGGCGCAGCCCACCGCGATGTCGGCCAAAGTGTGGTGGTTGCCTGAGCACCAAGGGCGGTCGCCCAAGCCCATGCTCATGGCTTTGAGTGAGGCGTGCACCTTGTCAACCTGACGGTCGATCCAGGCTTGGCTGCGTTGCGCTTCGGTGCGGCCCGCCCAGGTCTGTTCCATCCGGGCCAAAATGGCCGCGTCAAGCAGGCCGTCTGCCAAGGCTTCCCAGGTGCGCACTTCGACGCGCTCGCGCCCGCTCAAGGGGATGAGCTTGCCCACGGGCGAGAGCGTGTCCACGTATTCGACGATCACCCGCGAGTCAAAGACCGCTTCGCCACCTTCCATGACCAAGCAGGGCACCTTGCCCAAGGGGTTGGACGCGGCGATTTGCGTGTCAGCTGCCCACACGTCCTCCACATCGAACTTGTAGTCGAGCTTTTTCTCTGCCAGCACGACGCGCACTTTGCGGACAAACGGGCTGGTGAGGGATCCGATCAGTTTCATTCTGTGTCGCTGTGTGTGATGGCGCTCGATTCTAGCCACCTGCGCAGCCCTGGCTGACCGCGGGGGCATGCCATCGACAGGTGCCCCCCATTTTGTGGACCGGGTGTTGATCTTTGAGTGGACAAGTTACATTTAACGTACACATGAACAACTCCGGTGCCCGCCCCAGCGCGAGCGCCGTTCGGCTGGCCGGCTTCGTGCCCGAGGTCGTATCGGTCAAAGCGCAAGCCGTTGTCTGGCCTGAGCCCATCGGCTCGGGGCGGCCGCGTGCGCCTGCTGTGCGTCTGGCGCCGCAAGCGCCCTATCGGGCGTCGTCATTGGCGCCTGCTCAGCCTGTGGCGCCTGCGCCGCGTGAGCCTGTCGGGCAGATGCCACGTTTGCCCAAAGGCACCATCGAGCACTGGCCCATGCGCCTGGATGCCCAAGCTGAGGACTACGCGCGTCTGTGGTTCAGCAACGTGTTTCGCACGCTGTTGACCTTGGGCCTGTACTTGCCCTGGGCGCGTGTGCGCAGTCAGCGCTTTTTCCTCAAGCGCACGCGGGTGGCCAACGAACCGATGGACTACCACGAGCCTGCCAGCCACCTGCTGCCGCGTTATGGGCTGTGCCTGGCTTTGGTGATGGGAGTGGCGGGCGCTTGGTTCGGGTCCACCTTGTCGGGCATGTTGGCCTTGTCGTTGGCACTCGCAGTGTGGCCTTTGCTGGTGTTCATGAGCTTGACGCACCGCATGGCTCACATCAGCTGGGGACGGCGCCGCCTGGCTTTTGATGGACTCTGCCAAGACGTTTACCAAGCCATGTGGGCGCCTTTGGCGGGAGGCGGTGTGGTGGCTTGGCTGTTGATGGCGGCGGCTTTGTGGCGTGAGCCCGAGGGCTGGCTGGCGTGGGGCTCGGCCTTGGGCTTGTGGTTGTTGTGCATGCCTGCGTTTGTGTGGACGTGGTTTCACTTTCGCCAGCACCGTTTGCGCTTGGGCTCGCTGGGCATGATGTGGAAGGCCCAGCGCTCAGCGGTGTTCATGCTGTGCGTGCGCACCTTGGTGTGGGTGATGCTCACCACCGTGCTGACGCTGGGTGTGGCTGCGGTGGCGGTGGCCTGTGCGCTCAGCAGCGCGGGGCGCTTGTCGGTGTCTTTTCAGCAAGGCTTGCTGATGGCGGGAGGGTTGATGGTGTGCGCCGCTGTGATGCCTTATGTGCAGGCGCGCTTGCAGAACCTGGTCTGGAGCAAGACCGGCAATCGCTACCTTCGTTTTCGCAGCAAGTTGCCAGTGGCCGCCTATGTGGCCATGCAATGCCGTCATGCGCTGCTGTTGGTGCTGACGCTCGGTTTGTACTGGCCATGGGCCGTGGTGGCCACCCGGCGCATGCGCACGCAGGCCATCACGGTGTGGTCTCGGGTGGATGCCGAGGTGTTCAAGGCCAACTGGCCCACCCACAAGGCCACAGTCACCGGTAAAATGGCGGGTTCGCCTGCGCGCACGCGCCGGACGATCTGATCTTTTGCCGGCCCCAGCCGTTCCTCGCTTTCGGACACCCGCCATGAACCTGTCTGCCCTTTCCGCCCTCTCGCCGCTGGACGGCCGTTACGCCGCCAAGGTCGCTGCCCTGCGCCCCCTGCTGTCTGAGTTTGGCCTGATGCACCGCCGCGTGCAGGTTGAAGTCGAGTGGTTCATCGCGCTGTCTGATGCGGGCTTGCCCGAGTTCGCGTCCCTGTCTGAAGCGGCCCGTGGCTACCTGCGCGGTCTGGTGGCGCGTTTCTCGGAGGTCGATGCCCAAGCCATCAAGGACATCGAAAAAACCACCAACCACGACGTCAAGGCCGTGGAGTACTGGCTCAAGGCCCGATTTGCCAGCCACTCCGAGCTGGAAAAGGCCGGTGAGTTTGTGCACTTTGCTTGCACCTCGGAAGACATCAACAACACCAGCCACGGCTTGATGCTCAAGGCCGCGCGTGAGCAGGTCATATTGCCCACCATCGACGGCCTGATCGGCACGCTGTCGGGCATGGCCCACCAGTTCGCCGCCATCCCGATGCTCAGCCGCACGCACGGTCAAACCGCATCACCCACCACCGTGGGCAAAGAAATCGCCAACGTGGTGGCCCGCCTGGCCAACGCCCGCGAGCGCATCGCCGAGGTCAAGCTGCTGGCCAAGATGAACGGCGCCGTGGGCAACTACAACGCCCACCTGTCGGCCTACCCAGACAAAGACTGGGAAGCCTTCAGCCGGTCGGTCATCGAAGGTCAGCTGGGCTTGACGTTCAATCCTTACACCATCCAGATCGAGCCCCATGACTACATGGCCGAGCTGTTTGACGCCGTCACCCGCACCAACACCATCTTGATCGACTGGTCGCGCGACGTCTGGGGCTACATCAGCCTGGGCTACTTCAAGCAGCGCACCAAGGAGGGCGAAATTGGCTCTTCGACGATGCCGCACAAGGTCAACCCCATCGACTTCGAGAACGCCGAGGGCAACTTCGGGCTGGCCAACGCGCTGCTGGCGCACATGAGCCAGAAGCTGCCCGTCAGCCGCTGGCAGCGCGACCTGACCGACAGCACCGTGCTGCGCAACATGGGCGTGGCG
>JAVLFO010000455.1:0-2597 GCA_046052805.1 Aquabacterium sp.
ATTTGAGGCCCGCCAAGGCAGCGAGGTGGACCTGACCGAGTTGCCCATCCAGCATTGCTGGCCTGACGACGCGGCCCCGCTGCTGACCTGGGGGCTGGTCGTGACCCGAGGCCCGCAAAGCGTGCCCAACCCACGCCGGCGGCAAAATCTGGGCATCTACCGTCAGCAGTTGATCAGCAAGAACCAAGTGATCATGCGCTGGCTGGCCCACCGCGGTGGCGCCCTGGACTTCCGCGAGTTCGCGCTGGCCAACCCCGGCAAGCCCTTCCCGATTGCCGTGGCCCTGGGCGCCGACCCCGCCACCATCTTGGGCGCGGTCACCCCGGTGCCTGACACCCTGAGCGAGTACCAATTCGCTGGCCTGCTGCGCGGCAGTCGCACCGAAGTGGTCAACACCCAAGTGGGCGAAGCCGACCAATGGCTGCAGGTGCCCGCCAGTGCCGAGTACGTTCTGGAAGGGCACATCCCTACGGCCCCGGCCGGCTACGAGGGCATCAGCGCGCATGGCGTGCCCCTCAAAGAAAAGGGCGGCTACCTGCATGCGCTGGAAGGCCCCTTTGGCGACCACACCGGCTATTACAACGAACAAGACTGGTTCCCGGTGTTCGAGGTCAAGCGCCTGACCAACCGACAAGACCCGGTCTACCACTCAACCTACACCGGCAAACCGCCCGACGAGCCCGCCGTGCTGGGCGTGGCGCTCAATGAGGTGTTTGTGCCGATCCTGCAAAAGCAGTTTCCTGAGATCGTCGACTTCTACCTGCCACCCGAGGGCTGCAGCTACCGCATGGCCATCGTCAGCATGAAGAAGGCCTACCCAGGGCACAGCAAGCGGCTGATGTTTGGCATCTGGAGTTTTTTGCGCCAGTTCATGTACACCAAGTTCATCGTCATCGTGGACGACGACGTGAACATCCGCGACTGGCAAGAAGTGATCTGGGCCATCACCACCCGCATGGACCCGGTGCGCGACACCACCTTGGTCGACAACACCCCCATCGACTACCTGGACTTCGCCTCACCCATCAGCGGCCTGGGCGGCAAGATGGGGCTGGACGCAACCAACAAGTGGCCTGGCGAAACCACCCGTGAGTGGGGCCGCACCATCACCATGCCAGATGCGGTGAACCGCCGGGTGGACGACCTGTTCGCCAACATCTTGATCAAGCCGTGACCAAAGGCCCAGGCAGGCCACTCAAAAGCCTTGCCTGCCAGCACGCTTTGTCTTAACCTGAACTTGCCTTTGACAGGCAAACCCAAGGGACGCAGTCACTGCGTCTTCGGGAGGGTCGGACCAACACCTCCGACTTTTCCTCGGATGGCCCTCGTGCCGATCCAGCCCCCGGCTTAGCCCGGGGGTTTTTCATGGTCAAGCCGATACCAGCAAGCCCAGGCACTCGCGCAAGGCCCTGGACACGTTGTTGGCGCCGTCCATCGAGGGCAACCAGTCCAACAAGGGGCGCTCGCCCGCACGCCAGTAGCCCGTGGGCGCTGGCGTCACCTTGATCAGCGGCCACTCAGGGTGCACCCCGATCGCGCGCTGAGCCGCCTCCACAAACACCCGCTTGGCGCGCGGCATGTGGAAGGCGTCGGTCACCAGCACGATCTCTGACACGCCCTGTTCGGCCAGCATCGCCACCGTGTTGTTGGCATTGGCGCGCGTGTCAGACGACGCGTTCTCAACCCAATGCAGCGGCAAGCCAAACTGCTGCGCAGACACGCGCGCGGCGATGTCGGCCTCGGGTGCGCCCTGCCCTCGCCCTTGCTGGCCCCAGCCCACGCCACCACTGAAGCCCAAAGGCAAGCCGGTCTGACGGCTCAACCAGACCCCATAGCGCAAGCGCGACGCCGAGTGCTCGGTCAGCTCGGCGGTGCCGTACTCCGGCGCCAAGGGCTCCAAACCGCTGCCCAGCACGATGATGGCCGCAGGCGGCACGAGGTTTTCAATGGTTGGGTTGCCGCGGCGCTGGGCCTGCGCCTGCCTGCTGCTGTACGTCCGGCCCGTTTGCGCCAGGCGTTCGCGCGCCTCCCCCACCAAAGGCAAGGGCGGTTTGAGCACATGGTTTTGCAACCACAAAGCGCTGACATTGCAAGATGCCGCCCACAGGCCGAGCACACCCAGCATCAGCAAGCTGTAGCCCAAACCCCGGCGCGGCAAGATCAGGCGCGCGCCCAGCACAATCAACACCAGAAACGGCACTGGCGGCAAAGCCAGAGCGGTCAAAACGGGTTTGTAGCTGCCCCAATCGGTCATCGCAATCTCCCTTCCCACCCCATCGACATCGTTCATTCGGATAATCAGGCCAGTCTACCCACCGGGATCGCCACCATGACCACAGCCGCCGCCACGCCCACCACACCCCTGAGCGAAGCCACGTTTGGCGCAGGCTGCTTTTGGTGCATTGAAACCGTGTTCAACCAGATCCAAGGGGTGGTTGAAGCTGAATCGGGCTACTGCAATGGCCAGCACCACAAGCCCAGCTACGAAGACGTTTGTGGCGGCCAAACAGGCCACGCCGAAGTGGTGCGCGTGCGCTATGACCCCTCGGTGGTGAGCTTTGCGCAGCTGATGGAGGTGTTCTTTTACCTGCACGACC
>JAVLFO010000456.1:0-23137 GCA_046052805.1 Aquabacterium sp.
GCCCACCCCGCTGGCGAACGCAGAAACAGCTGGCCTTGCGATGTGGTATTTCACGGAAATGCAAGCCACCCTCAAATTGAATGTGCCGAAAGTCACACCATGGACTTGCGGCACCCCAATGGATTGACCCAAACCCCTCCGTCTGGCTCACACGGTTTGTTACCGAGCGGCAGCGGCTTTACCGGAAACTGGCCTCCATTCGTCGGACACTCCACGAAACCTGAGGCCGCTGTTGCGGCAAGCCTCGACGCAGTGAACCAAGGACAGCGCAATGATCGATAGAAAGCATTCCTCCAGCACCGCAAGCCAGTCAGTTGCTTGCGCCATCGCCAAGACAGCGCCTGACGCTCGCCTGGCCGCCCTCACCATCCTGTGCGCCACCGTGTTGACCGCTTGCGGCGGCGGTGGCGGCGGCAGTTCGGCAGATGCTGCCGCGGAAGCCGAGCGCCTGCGCCGCAAGACCACAACGACCACCACAACCACGACGACCAGCACCCCCACGTCCACGACGACCACTGGCACAACGACCGGAACGACGACCACGACCGTCCCTCCCACAACGACAACGGGCACCACCAGCACCACCGGCACGACGGTGGTAGACACCACCGTGGCAACGCCGGCGCCGCCCATGGACGACACGAGCGTCTGGCCACCCGCCTTCAAGACACTGAGCTCCAGCGCCTGCGCAGGCCCGCTGATCGGCTCGAACAAGACCTATGACGTGGGTCCGGGCAAGACGTACACCGAACTCAACCAAGTGCCATGGCTGTCGCTGACCGCAGGCGACGTGGTCAACATCTATTACCGCGCCACGCCTTACAAGACGGTCATCGGCTTGCGTGCCCAGGGCACCGCGGCCAAGCCTGTGTACATCAACGGCGTGACCGATGCCCAGTGCAACCGCCCTGTGATCGACGGCAACGGCGCCACCGTTGCCGACGATGCCAAGGCCGCTCACTTCGGCAGCTACGGCCAGGATGCCAGCGGCACCTGGACGGATGGCATCCAGGGTCTGGGCCTGTTCCTGATCTACTGGAAGGGCGACGAAGTCATGCCCACTGGCCAGACACCGCGCTACGACTACCAGCCCCAGTTCATCACGATTCAGAACCTGAAGCTGATGAACGCCAGCCCCAACTACACCTTCACCTATGGCACCGGCGTGACCAAAGCGTTCCAAGGTGGCGCATCGGCCATCTACGCCGTGCGGGTGCGCAGCCTGTCGGTCGAGAACTGCGAAATCACCGCCAATGACAATGGCATCTTCACCAACAGCCGCGGCCTGGGTCTGAACGACTACAGCGCCAACGTCATCATCCGCCGCAACAAGATCCACCTGAACGGCAATCCGCTGCACAGCACGGAACACAACATGTACCTGCAGGGCCAGCGTTCGCTGGTCGAAGGCAACTTCCTGGGCCAGGCTTACGGCGGATCCACCTACAAGGACCGTGGCAGCGCCACCGTGGTGCGCTACAACTACATCCAGGCCAGCGCACGCGCACTGGACCTGGTGGACACCTCCGAAGAGTACGCACACCCCGTTCAGAGCGACCCGCTGTACAACTACGCTTGGGTCTATGGCAACGTGATCGTCAACGACATCAACCTGCCGCTGGGCCTTGCCGGTCGTCCGATCCACTTCGGTCACGACATGAACGCAGCACAGTCTCGTGTCGGGGTGCTGTTCTTCTACGGCAACACCTACCTGCAGCGCTCGTCTTGCCTGCCTGGCGGCACTTGCTACTACCAGTCCTCTGTGTTCCAGGTGGGCGGCAACGACGACAGCTACCCTGACACCAATGCACGTGTCGAGGCCAACGGCAACATCTTCTGGTCTGACGATGGCAGCACGGGTTGGGCGTTCCTGGCAAGCTCTTACGTGGGTCGTGTCGTGCTGAAGGGCGCCAACTATGTGCCTGTCAACGCCAACCTGCCCGACTCCACCGGCTTCGTGCAGATCGCTCAGTACGACAGCGCTGGCAACCGCATCGGCTGGGCACCCACCACCATCCCGATGGTGGACCGCTCGGCAGCGTCTCTGATCCGCGGCGACACCGGCATCAACCCGCCCATGCTGGACCGCACGACGCTGGTGCCCCTGGTTGGCTCGCCCATCCTGGACAAAGGCATCACCGGCCCCAGCTTCACCCCTGCCGGTGCCTCTGCAGCCAACCTCCAGCTGCTGGGCCAGTTCACATCGCCGATGGGCATCCAGACCCGCGTGCTGAAGGGCAGCGCCCTGGACCTGGGCGCCATCGAGCAGCCCTGATCACACCAACCGCTGACACAATTGCAGTGACAATGCAGGCCTTCGGGCCTGCATTTTTTTGCGCCTGCGTTTCTCGAATCCCGACAAGGGTCCTCCAAGCATGAGCGTTTCCATCTCTCGACTGGGTGCCATCAAGGCCGCCGCCGTCATGGCCTTGTCCACGTACGTGACGGTCGCTCTGGGCCTGGTCGTGAGCGCGCTGCTGGCACGCCAACTCGGGCCAACAGAGTACGGGCGCTATGCCTATGTGCTGTGGATGGTCGGCGTGCTGGTGAGTTTCGGCAACCACGGCATCCCCATCACGGCCTCCCGCTTCATCTCCGAGACACTGGGCGCCGGGCGAAAGTCCGATGCGGCATCGATCTACGGCTGGCTTCAACGGGCGCAGTGGGTGAGCCTGGCCGTGGTGTCCGTCCTGTTTTTCCTGCTGTTCCCGTTTTTCAAACCAGTGGGCTGGGAAGACGAGACTCAGCTGTTTTTCGCCATCACGCTGTGCTGCTTTCTGCCCAAATCGGTCTACCAGTTCCACACCTCGGCAGCCAAAGGGCACTGGCAGTTCTGGGTGGAAGCCTGGGGCAACATGATCACCAGCGTGATCTACACCATGGGCGTGCTGGTGCTCACCTGGACGCATGCGTCCTTGCACAGCAACCTGTACTGGTTCGCTGCGGTGAGCCTGTCTCATGTGCTGGTGGTGTGGATGCTCAGGCGCAGGGCCGAGATCATCATCCAGCACGATGCACTGTCTGCAGAAGTCCGCACGCCCTTGCGCAGCAGCATGCTCTGGACCTCGATGCAGGTGCTCATCTCCACGCTGGGTGGACGCACCGTGGACATCTACCTGCTGAGCCGCCTGATCGGAACGGCAGAAGTTGCGTATTACACGCTCGCCAGCAACCTGGCACGGGGCGGCATCGAACTGCTGTCGTCCAGCCTGTCCACCTTGCTGATGCCAACCATGGCCCGCGCCAGAGGGCAAGGCGGGTTCGACCAGGTCAAACCCATCCTGGCCGACGCCAACCGCTATTTTCTTTTCATGGGGCTCAGCTTGGCGGGCATCGGCGTGATGTGGGCACGCCCAGCCGTGGTGCTGATCTACGGGCACCGCTATGAAGAACTGGTGCCTGTGCTTCAGTGGATGGTGCTGCTCAGCAGCCTGGCACTGTTGGACAACCCGGTGTCGTCTTTGCTGCTCATCATCGACAACCAACGCATCCGCACAGTGCGTGCCGTCGCCGTGATGGTGGTGAGTGCCGTGTCATCGCTGGCGCTGATCCCGCAATTTGGCCTGATGGGCGCCGTTGCCGCGAGCGGTGTCAATGCCGTCATCATCATTGGCGGTTACTCCATGTACGCTTACAAAATGATTGGATTTCGCCTTCCCTGGCGGGCCATGTTGGGCATCCTTGCCGCGGCTTGCCTGGCTGGCGCCATGGACGTGGGGCTGCTGCGCTTGTCTGATGCCCATTGGATGCATTGGCTCGGCGGCGTCGCCTACCTGCTGACTTTCTGGTGGCTGACCGTGATGTTCGATGTCTGGACGGCCAAGGACCTGGCCCTGCTCATTTCCCTCATGTCTCGCAAACCCGGCATGTTCTCTGCGCTGCTGCCCTGGTTGCAGCGACGGCTCCAACGCATCCAGCCGCCGCAGGAGACGCGGCCATGAAGATCCTGTTGATTTCGCCTGCCATGCCTCCGCACAGCGCGGGTGAGGCTGAGTACGCTGCCCAACTGTGTCAGCAGTTGCAATCACGGGGACATGGGCTCACGGTCTTGAGCAATCCTGGCCAGGCGCCCCAGGCCGCCTGCGCTCAACTGCCTTCGGGCATCACCGTGCACCCGCAGGTGTCCGGCTGGGGCTGGGCTGGTTTGCCCTCTTTGATGCGCGTGCTCCGTCAGGCGCGACCAGATGCCATCGTGCTCATCTACACGAACTGGCTCTTCGATGCCCATCCCATGATCACGTTCATGCCGACCTGGTTGCGCCTGCTGGGTTTGTCGCCCCGCTTGCTGACGATCTTTCAGCTGGAGGATGGCGCATCGCCCAGGTCCCTGGCGGACCGCATCCTGACGAAGCTGATGGCCCGTGTCAGCTCTTGGCTGGGCACGCCGGCCTGCTACGGCTACGGGGGGCTGCTGACATCACCGGCCGTGGCGGCCGCCTTGGGCCCTGCCATCTTGCAAGGACTCACGCTCAAGTCGCCCGACAAGTCCATGCAGTGCCTGCTCATCCCGCCACCGCCATTGCTCTCATGCGAGCAGCCCATCTCTGACACCCAAAGGGCTCAGGTCCGGGCTCGGATGGGTGTGCCAGCCGACAGCCAACTGCTGGCCTATTTCGGCTACGTCTACCCAGGCAAGGGCGTTGAAACCCTGCTGAGGGCACTGAGCAGGCTGAACCAGCAAGGCCGCAGCACATTCCTGTGCATGGTGGGAGGCGGTCGAGAAATGAAAGATGGTGCGCCCTCGCACCATCCGTTTGAATGTCAGATGATCGCGCTCGCACAGGAATTGGGTGTGGCAGACCGGGTCATCTGGCTGGCCGGCTACACCTCGGGCAACACCGACGCCGCCATGGAGCTCGCCGCCGCGGACGCAGCGGTGCTGCCGTTTGACGACGGGGCGGAACTTCGCCGCAGCAGCATCGCGGTCGTGGCCGCCGCCAGCTTGCCCATCATCACCACGCAACCCCAGCAGTCAGAGGCCGCGGCATTCCAACATGAGGTCAATGTGCTCCTGTGTCCGCCACAGGATGTGGATGCCTTGATCACCGCCGTGGCGCGGGTGTCTGACGACGCGGCATTGCGGGAACGCTTGCGGGCCGGCGCGCAAGGCCTGTCACGCGATCATTTTTCCTGGCAGCAGTCGATCGATCTGATCATGCAGGCACTGACACAGCCAGCCCCCACCAGCAAGGGGCAGGCTTCAGCGCCGCTGCAGGTCTGATGCCCTCAAGCCAGCAACGACAACAGTTGCTGCGCATAGGCTTCGACGGTCACGTCCATGGCGAAATGCTGCTCGACACGGGCACGGGCTTGTCGCCCCAGTTGCTCACGGCGTTGCGGATCGTCCATCAGCTTGCCCAGGATGTCGGCCAGCGCATCTGCATCTCCGCGAGGAAACACAATGCCTGCTTCTCCCTGAGTGCCCACGATCTCAGGCATGCCGCCTGCATCTGAGGTGACCACACACGCACCGCATGCGGCCCCTTCCGCCACCACGAAGCCGAAGGCCTCTTCCCACTCGGACGGCACCACCAGCACATCGACCTGCTGGTAAAACGCCACGGTGTCGCTGATCTGGCCCAGGAAGCTCACGCAGTCTCCCAGACCCAGCCCTTGCACCTCGGCGCGGAAGCCTGCAGCTTGGGGGCCTTCCCCCGCGATCAACAGCCTGAACACACGCCCTCGCGCACGCAACGTGGCGGCGGCCTGCAACAGGGTGCTCAAGCCCTTTTGCGGCATCAAATGTCCGATGAAGCCCAGTGTCAGCGGCTGCGCGGCACGCGCTTGCACGGGCGGCAGGAAGCGACCGACGTCCACGCCGTTGTAGATGCGGGTCACTTTGTGAGCCGGCATGTGCGCACCTTCGACATCTCGGTGGCAAACGAAATCCGACACGCCGATGACCCGGTCGATGTGGCCAGCCGCCCACCGTCCCCGCAGGCGAGACAGCACCTCCATCGGTGGTGATTTGCGGGACACCAGGCCACTGGAATGGTCCGTCACCACCAGGCGGCGCGCACCGCTGCGCTGCTTGACGATGCGCAGCGCGGGATTGAACATCGACAGAAAGTGGGTTTGCACCAAGCGAGGCTCATGCGCTTGCAACTGCGCGGCCAAGCGCACAGCGTCATCGCGGCCGATGGGGTCGTTCACCAAGAGGTATGGGCTGTCCAGGGCACGCAGCGCATCCAGCATCCGCGGGCCTGGCTCCCCTGTGAAGACATGGACGGTTTGCCAGCCTTCCCGCTGAAGCCGTGAGGCCAAACCGACGAGCAACTGCTCCATGCTGCGCCAGCTGTTGGGGATGAAATCCATCAACTGAACAACGGTCTGCTGCTTCACGGCTTCCTCGGTGTGCGTCAGATGCGGGCCAACGCACCATCTCCCATGTGGCTGCGCTCGGCCCAACCACCGACGCATGGCGATTGTATGCGCGGCGCCAGGGCTCTCATGCGCTCCTCCCCGCCACACATCACATCGTGGCCGATCGGACAAACATCGACACCATCACCAGCGTCAGGACAACGAACTGCAGCGTGGTCCAGCGCCAGAGCACCGGTTCAAGCAGGCGCGCCTGTGACGCCTCCGATGCATGGGTGGCTGGCGACTTCCGCACGATGTAGAGCAAACAAACCGACATCCCCATCAAGATGTAAAGCGTGGCCACGAAGGTGCGGGACAAGAACCAAGCGCAGACCAGGAAGCCCACCAGGGAGGCACGCAGCAAGGTGGCGTAAAGCCAGGCCTCGGACTTGGGCTGGGTGCACGAAATCACGCGATTGAGCGACTTCATGGACAAGACGATCAGGCCCAGCCAGAGGAAATAGCCCAGCAAGCCGGTCTCTGAAAAGCACAACACGAACGAGTTGTGTGCGGTGCGTTTGTGGTGCTCTGTGAAGTTGCCGTACCCCACACCCACCACGGGGTTGCTCTTGAGCATGAGGATGCCGTCGCTCCAGGCGTTGATGCGCTCGTTCGCTGACTCTTCCTTGGTGGACATGGCTCGCCCGTCGCCACCACCACCACGGCCTCCCAGCACCACAACCCCGCACACCGCCGCCACGATCATCAGCTTGATGAAGTTCCCCCGGCTCACATACCCCTTGAAGAGGAAAACAAGCGCTGCGACAGAGCCCAGCAGCCCGCCGCGGGAGTGGGTCAAGGTCAGCGTGTAGGCCAGGCAGGCAAAAATCGGCAACAACAGCCAGACCCTTCGCCACAGCGGCTTGGACCAATTGCCCACCATCAACAGCCAGGGAACCACCACGATGATGGTCTGGGCAAAGTCGTTGGGGTCCGACAGGAAGCCCACGCTGCGTATCCGCCACACCAAGGTTCCGGACACATCATCGGCAGGCGCCAGGGGCAGATCGGCTGGAACAATCGCGTTTTCACTCGCCAGCTGCCGAATGACCATCTCACCCGCCTGCCAACCGGTGTGGTACGCATAGAGGCTTTCCAGGCAAAGTGCCACGAGGCAGAACAGGAACAGCAACGCCAATTTGCGATACCGCTCCAGCGACACCACGTTCATGCACGTGAGGACAAACAACATCGCCGGCGTCGAGAACTCTCCGACTCCGTTGCCCAGCGCGGCGAATCCCCCATTGAAAGCCGTGGACAGCAGGACGGCCATGGCCATGCCTGCCAGAAGCCAGTGGTGCTGTCTTTCGGCTGCGCCCCACTGGATTTGCGATGCGTCGCGCAAGGTGAACACGAAGGTCAGCACCCACAAGATCAGCACCGGGCGCAGTTCCATCAACTCGGGCGCGAACTGCTCGAATGGCCGCATGAACACGACGAAAACGTACAACAGGTATGTTTTAAAGCCCACAAAACCCCTCACCGCGGAGCACCGCACAGCGATCACAGCCTCGATTGTGGCCGAGCGATCTGAACAGCATGGCGCAGATAAAGGGCCTCAGTCCCGTGGTAACAAGGCCCGAACTCGCTCGGCCAAGGCTTGGGAAATGCTGCGCCGGTCGTAACGACCGGCAGCGAACCGGCTGGCCTCCAGCCCCATGGCCCGGGCCTCCGATGGCTGGGTCAGCAAGCGGATGCAAGCTTGCGCAAAGCCGGCCACATCGTCGCGCAGCAAAGCGTGACGCCCATCGGTGAAGCCCAGGCCCTCCGCCCCCACCGTGGTGGAGACGATCGGCTTGTGGCGCATGGCCGCTTCGATCAGCTTCACGCGCGTCCCGCCACCCGTGAGGATGGGGCAAATCACCACACCCGTTTGCGCGTACACCGCTTCGATGTCGTCCACAAAACCCAGCAGCTTCACGCCTGCAGGCATGTCGGCCTGGGCGCCGATCGACGCCGGCGAGGCGCCCACGAACCAAGCTTGCGCCTCCGGCAACGCCTCGCGAACGATGGGCCACACCCGGTCGATGAAGTGTCGGGCGCCCTCTCCGTTGGGTTCGTAGGAGTAGATCCCGAGCATCAACAACACCGGGCCGGCCTTGGCCGGGTCGGGCTCACTCGCGGCGGGCGCCACCCCATTGGGCACGACAGCGACGCGCTCATCGCCAACATTGGCGATGCCTTTCAGGGTGCTGGCATCGCCCGCAGCGCACACCAGCGTGAGCGCCGCCTTCTGCACCGCGGCCCGCTCCAGGCGCAACAGCGCTGGCAGGGCCGCACGCGCCAGCCAGCGGTCACGCCAGCGCTCGTTCAGGCCCATCCGACGCGCATGCACCACATGCTCGATGTCGTCCATGTCGAACACACAGGGCGGCAAGTCCCGGCATGCCAGCAACCTCGCCATGTTGGCCAGGCGGTGGGCAAACACCAGAGTGGGGCGTCGGTCGAGTGCGCTTTGCAGTTGCTGAAGCTGACCGCCAGCTTTGGCGGCCCGGAAACCTGGCCCCCATGTGTGAGACACGCACGCACCGATCTGCTGCAACAGGAAGGGCGTTCGGATGTCCGGCACCGTGTGCGTCAGGGCCAGCACCCGACAGGCGATGCCCCAATGCTTGAGGATTTCGGCTTCCACTGCGGCACATGCCTGTGGTGCATCGGCCGAGATGACCTTGCCTTGGGCGCAAATCAACTCCAAGGCCAGACCGGTCTGGGCCATCGCTTCTGTGAGCATGCGGAACCGCTGGTAGATGCCATGGCGGCTGGCCGCCAGGTCATCGAGCGCCAAACCGGTCACCACAAGGCAGGTGCCGCGAGCCGGCGCCACGGCAGGCACAATGGGCGCCATCTCAGGACGCCTTCACCACACGACGCACCCGTGCCATCCATGCGGCGGGGATGAGACAGCGCAACACCAGCATCGCCGCGGCCACTTTGGGATGCGCCCTCAAGGACAAGAGCGCCTGCGTCAGCGCCTCCTTGTTGCGTCCCTCGCGCAACAGCGCGCGCCCGTGGCGGAGGTGCAAATCGCCATAGGTGACCCGGATCAGGTCAGGGTGCTCTCGGGCGAACTCGGGTTGGGCCTGCAGGAAGCGGTCGTACACCACCAGCAACTGCCTGTAGCCCGCGATGCTGTCGCTGCTGAGGCTGCCATCCACACTGCGAACGTGCACCGCAGGGAAATTCAAGCGCACATAGCCTTCGCTGCGGTACAACAGCCGCAGGAACAGGTTGATGTCCTCGGCACGGCGCAACGACTCGTCGAACCCGCCGATGGCGAGGAATCGGTCCCGTCGCATGAAGACGCTGGACATCCCCAGGTAGGGAAAGCGGAAAACGGCCGGGAAGTCCGTCAGGAGCGCATGGGGCAGTTCGCCACCCAACCGCGGGATCGGCCTGGCAAGCTCAGCCATGTCCTTCAGCACGGTGCTGCCCGCCAGGCCCATGGCCGCCTGCGGGTAACGCTGCATCAACTCCCACATCGAGGCCAGCATGTCCGGGTGCCAAAGATCGTCGGAGTCCACGAAGGACACCCACTCGCCTCGCGCTTCCTGCACGCCACGGTTGCGTGCAGACGAGACGCCACCATTGGGCTTGCGCACACAACGGACGCCCGGGTAGCCCGACACCACGTCCACCGTCTTGTCGGAGGAGCCATCGTCCACCACGATCACCTCGATGTCGGTCAAGGTCTGACGCAACACGTGCTCGATGGTTTCTCCGATGTGACGCTCGGCATTGAAGGCAGGGATGATGACGCTGACCAGGGGCATGTCGCGCTCCATCATCACGTCAGCGAGTCAATGTAGGCACGCAGCACCGGCCCATGGCGCTCAGCCGTGAAGCGCTCTCGGGCATGCCAAGCGGCTTGACGCATCTCACGCACGCGCCCACGGTCTTTCAACTGCCGCAGCAGGGTCTGAGGACTCTCGAATTCGATGAGTGCCTCGTGTCCCGCCAGATACTGCTTGAGGCCCGTGTAACCCTGCTGAGGCACAGCGATCGGCACACCTGCGGCCACGCTGGACAACAAGCGATCGGGCACGGTCAATTCAAAACGGGCGTCGTTCTGGCACGCCTCCAGGTTGTAGGCGATCAGGCTGGCGTCGTGGCAGGCCATGCGCTCGATGAGTTGGTCCTGAGCGACCGGGCTGAAGGGCCGCCGCAAGGGGTGGCCATCGTCGGTTTCCTTCGACCGGCCATGGTGCAACTCGATGCCTGCGTTGAGCAAATCCAGCATCATGGGGCGCAAGTCATCGGCCTTGTGCACCGTGGCGGCAGAGAGGTCCGTGCGCCCGATGAACACCACATTGGGGTCGGGCAGCCCCTCAGGCTGAGGCCCGGCGAACTGGAACCCCACCGGCCAGCAGGGCGACAGGATGAGGTGGGACAAATTCCGCGGCATCAAGGATTCCGCCAGGAAATGGTCTCGCATCGCGGCATTGGGGAACAGGATGCCGTCCAGCAGCCGTGTGGCACGGCGCATCATCCAGTTCTGCCGCTGGATGCCCGCAGCATCCAAGGCAACGGGGTAACACAGCACCATCAGCACGAGTTTCACATCGGGCCGCAAACGGCGCAGAGCCACGAGATCGGCCAGCGGCTCGGTGCCCCAATAGGCCACCACGACCTGGCTGTTGTTGGCCTGCAGCGCCTGCCCCACATGGGCCAGATAGTCCGGCCTGCGCGTGCCCAAAAGCCGCTCGACCTTGTGCTGCATGCGCTCCCACCAGCCCATGTCGCGGCCGCGGAGGAAACTGTTGGAATCCGGTGCCCAATTGACCGGACGGTCGGCACCCAGCATGGTTTCCAGGCTTCGCCGATGATCGATGTTCGGCCCCAGGAGGGTCACGCCAACTGCCATGGCCACCTCAACCCTGAGCGGCAGACATCACCACGATGCCATCGGCGTCGGCATACATCATGTCGCCGGGCCATACCGCCACACCCTGGACCGTGACCGGCACATCCGTCTGCCCCTGTTGGCGCTTTTCGGTCGGCATGGGCACCGAGGCCAAAGCCTTGATGCCCACATCACAGGCCTTCAGCTCCGCAACGTCGCGCACGCAACCGTCGATCACCACACCCGCCCAGCCATTGCGTGCGGCCGCTGCGGCCAAGTTGCCACCCAACAGGGATTTGCGCAGCGACCCTCCGCCATCGACCACCAACACACGCCCCAAACCAGGCGCGTCCGTCATCGCTTTGACGAAAGTATTGTCCTCGTGACACTTGACTGTCACCACCGTTCCGCTGAATGCGGCACGCGCGCCGAAATCGCGGAAAACAGGTGGCAAAACACGGAAACTTCCATCGGAAGATGCCTTGTGTTCGTCACACAAATCACAGGTCGAAAAGCTCACGCTCATATTTGCATCTCGCTCATCAAATCGATCACGCCGACGCATTATGGACGCAATAACCCGCGCAAAATAAGCGCCAACGCCCCCAAGCCACAGGGGCCCCACTCACTGCGCCCCCGACATGATTCGCATTGCCCTCGTGACCCCCATGCTGCCGATACCTCAAGACAAGACACGGGGGCGCTTCATCCACGAAACAGCCAAGGCCCTGTCCGCCATCGCGAAGGTCAAGGTCTTCTTCCAGCAAGCCAGCTACCCCCGGCTGCCTTTCGTGGCGCCCCGCAGCTTCCTCGAGGGCACCGTGGGCTCGGACTACACCGTGGACGGCTTGGATGTCGATGCGTTCACCTACCCTGTGCTCCCCGTGTTGTCACGCGCCATCAACGGGCATGTGAGCGGCGCGGCACTGCTGCCCAAAGTCCGTGCGTTTCAGCCCGACCTCGTTTTGGCCTATTGGGTTTATCCGGACGCCTATGGCGCATTGCGCACCGCACGGCGGCTGGGCGTGCCCTGCGTGGTGGGCGCGCTGGGCTCAGACATCCATGTGCGCAGCGGCCTCAACACGGTCATGACCCGGCGGACCATCCAGGCAGCCGACGCCCTCATCACGGTCAGCGAAGCGATGCGCCAGACCGCCATCCACACCTTTGGCGCCAAGCCTGAAAAGGTGCACACCATCGTCAACGGCTTCAACACCTCGGTGTTCCACCTGCGCGACCGCCACCAGATGCGCCAGAAACTGGGCATGCCGACCGACGAAGAATCGATCGTCTACGTGGGCCGCTTCGTGGAGGCCAAAGGCATGCGGGAACTCATCACCGCTTTCACACGCCTGCGTGCAACGCGCCCTCGCTGTCGGTTGAATTTGGTGGGCGATGGCGTCATGCGAGAAGAACTCGCTGCCCTCGTCCAGCGCGAGGGCTTGGCAGACACCGTGCGCATGCCGGGCGGGCTGCCGCCAGAGCAAGTGGCCGAATGGGTCTCTGCCAGCGATGTCCTGACCCTGCCGAGCTGGTCAGAGGGCTACCCGAATGCCGTGGTCGAAGGCGCGGCCTGCGGACGACCTGTGGTGGCCACGGACGTGGGCGGCACGCGCGAAATCCTGGATGCGTCCAACGGCATTCTGATTCCGCCCAAAGACCCCCAAGCCTTGCAAGACGCTCTGACCCAAGCCCTGGATGGCCAGTGGGACCACGCCGCCATCGCTGGCCGCATGACCCGCACCTGGCACGACGTCGCCCGCGAGACCTTGACCGTGTGCGAGCAGGTTCTGCGCCCCAGCGCAGGACGCACTGGCGGACACTGAGGCCTCAGCGAGCATCGGGCGCCATCATGCAACGATGGCCGCTAGCCCTCTCAGCGGCGCGCGGCTTTCGCCTTGTCAGTGAGGCTCACCAGGAAGTCGGTCAACTGCACGATGTTGTTGCGCCATTGGCGGTGCTCAGCGATGTGGTCACGCGCCGCCTGACCCACGCGGGCCAGCGCATCCTTGTCCTGGCTTCTGGCGATGACCTGTGACACGGCCTCGTCGAGCTGGCCCGCCGGGAACATCCAGCCCGTGACATCGGGCTTGAGCACCTCGCGGATCGGAGCGAAGTCGGGGGCGATCGGTGGCACACCGCACGCCATGAACTCGAACAGCTTCACTGGCGAGGTGTAGTCACCCGCGCTCGGCAGGATGGCCATGTCCATGGCAGCCAACAAGCCGGGCACGCGGTCATGGGGCACACGACCCACCATCACGATCTGGCTGGACAGGCCCTTGTCCTGCACGAACTGCTTGACCTCGTCGAACTTGGCGCCGTCGCCCACCAGCAACAGCTTGAGGTGAGGATTGGCCTTGAGCGCCTCAGCGATGCGGTACACGAACTGGTCAATGGCATGCCAAGGCACAAAGGCACCCAGGTAGCCGCACACCACATGCCCCTCCAGCCCCCACTGCTGGCGAGCCTCGTCGCGCTGGGCCTGGGTGAAGGTGAACTGGGCGATGTTGGCCGCGTTCGGCGTGATGATGGTGGGTGCGATGTGCCCGTGCACCTGCACCGCACGATCGCGGAAGACGGACGACACGAACACCAGGCCATCGGCCTTGCGGAAGACCCATCGCTCGATGGCCATGGCCAGGCGCTTGAAAAACAAGGGCCTCACGCGCTCCACAGCAGCAGAGTCGTTGACTTCCAGGATGATGGGCAGGCCGCGCAATCGGCACAGCAGCACCGTCACGAACATGAAGAGCGAATAGCGCTCGTACACGAACGTCAGGCCAGGATTGCGGCGGAAGAACTGCACCAGGCGCCAACCGGCCATCAGGTTGTAACCCAGCTCTGCCAACTCGAACAAGGGCTCGGGAAACTGCGACACCAGCTTCATGAGCCAAGTGGCTTGGCTGGTGGGCGACATGGCCTTGGGCGTCGAGTAGGGGTCCGCGCCCGGCAGCGAGATGATGTCGACCTTGACCCCCTCAGCCCGCATCGCATCGGTGATGCCCCGGATGTGCACGCCTTCGACAGCCTTGCCTTGTGTTCGGTGGTGGTACAGCATGTGCTGTACGCGGCTTGTGATCGAAGTGTGCGATGCCATTGAACAATGAAACGAGGACACGATCGGGAGGCCGCAGCCCCTGGGCAGGGTGACGCTGCATGTCAATTTTGCACCAGGTCACCTGTGAAACTCAGTGTAGCATTTGGCCATGACACCCCCTGCGACAGACGCCGCTTTCCGCCCCCTTCGCATCGTTCATGTGGTCGATTCCCTGGAGGTTGGCGGCCTGGAGCGCGTCACCGTCGATCTGGCCAAAGCCCAGGCGGCCATGGGGCATGAGGTCCGTGTGTTCAGCATCCTGGGCACCCAGGGCCTCAAAAGTGAACTGTTGGCTGCGGGCATCCCCGTGACCGAAGGGCACAAGCAACGCTCTTTGGACTGGCACACGTTGTCGGCGTTGCGCGCCTGTGTGCGGCATGCCCGGGCAGACATCGTCCACGCCCACAACTTCGTGCCCAACTACCACGCCGCACTCGCCTGCATGGGCTTGGGTGCAGCGCAAGTGTGCACACTGCATGACATGGGTGCGCGGCTGCAGAACCGCCAGCTGAAAACGCTGTTCAGCTTGTCGCTGGCACGCACACGCCGCGTGGCCATGGTCGGCGCCCAGGTGCACCAACGCCACGTCGCGTCTGGTCTGGTCGATGCCCGCAAGGCACACACGGTGCTCAACGGCATTCCGGTGGCGCGTTTCGAAGCGGCCAGCCTGGGCCGATCTGCCGCGCGCAAGTTGCTGGGGCTCAACGACAATGACCTTGTCATAGGCTGCGTGGGCCGGCTCGTGGCCCTGAAAAACCACCGCCGCGTGATAGACGTGCTCCCTGCACTGATCCAGCATCACCCGACATTGAAGCTCGTGGTCATTGGGGATGGCGTGCTCGCGGACACACTGCGCCAGCAAGTGCAGACCATGGGCCTTCAGGACCATGTGATCCTGGCCGGCCAACGACATGACGTGGGCGCCTTGCTGGGAGCCCTCGATGTGTTCGCCCTGCCCTCGCAAACCGAGGGGCTGTCGATCGCATTGCTCGAAGCCTGCGCCACAGGCTTGCCGGTCGTTGCCACACGGGTGGGCGGTAACACAGAGATCATCGCTGACGAGGTCACAGGGCTGCTCATCCCCGCGGATGACAACGACGCCTTGAAGGACGCACTGCTGCGCATGCTGGCAGATCCGGCGTTGCGGTCGCGGCTGGGCCATGCAGCTGCGCGCTGGGTGAAGGAACACGCCTCATTGGACGCCCTGACCCGAACCTACGATCTGGTGTACGGCGCAGCCCTGCATGATCACTGAAGACCCCCCTTGCGCAAGCGCAGAGCAAATCCATGAGCACCCCTGAACAGATTTTCTTTGCTGCGGCGTCCTTCATTGGTTACACCTATGCCGCGTACCCTGCCAGCATCTGGGCCTTGAGTCGCATCAGGGCACCCGAGTGCGCGCCCACCCTGAGCGATGGCGATTGCCCAGCCGTCACGGTCGTGATCGCGGCGCACAACGAAGCCGCACGGGTTCAACGTCGCATCGACAACCTCCGCGCACTCGATTACCCACAGGACAAGCTGCAACTGCTGTTTGTCTCGGATGGCTCCAGCGATGACACCGCTGCGCGCCTGCGTCGGTTCTCCGGCGTGTCTGTCATTGAACACACAGAGCGCGGCGGCAAGGCCCACGCCCTCAATGCCGCCCTGGCCCAAGTCAAAACGCCCGTGGTGCTTTTTTGCGACATGCGGCAAAGCGCTGAGCCCGCTTCACTGAGGGCGCTGGTTTCCACCCTGATGCAGGAAGGT
Organism: Aquabacterium sp.; assembly: GCA_046052805.1. Classification (GTDB taxonomy): domain Bacteria; phylum Pseudomonadota; class Gammaproteobacteria; order Burkholderiales; family Burkholderiaceae_C; genus Aquabacterium. The sequence goes on from JAVLFO010000456.1 coordinate 16,053, forward strand.
GTCGGCGCCGTCAGCGGTGAGCTGACCCACCTCGATCCGCACACCCAGGTGGCCGCCAACATTGGCCTTTATTGGCGTTACGAAAAATGGATCCGCAAATCTGAAAGTCGCTGGCGCTCGGTGGTCGGCGCCACCGGCGCCTTCTACGCCATCAAGACAGAGCACTTCGTGCCGCTTGCCCCCGGCACCCTGCTGGACGATTTCGAAATCCCGATGCAGATCGTGCGACAGGGCCAACGGGTGCTGCTGGATGGCCGCGCACTCGTGATCGACGAGTTGCAGACAGACATGACAGGCGAGCGCAAACGCAAACTGCGAACGCTCAGCGGCAACTTCCAGAGCTTCGCTCGCCATCCCTGGCTGTTTTTGCCGTGGCGCAACCCCATCTGGTTGCAGTTCTTGTCGCACAAGGTCTTCCGCTTGGCGGTGCCGTACGCCATGGTCGTCGCGCTGGTCGCCAGCTTGTTGTCCACGGCCGGGTGGGTGCAAGCCTTCGCAGCCGTGCAGGTCGCTTTCTACATCGCCGCATGGCTGGGCATGCGCTCAAGCAACTGGCGCAAGAACAAGCTGATCGCTTTCGCCACGGTCTTTGTCGAGCTCAACCTCACGGCCATGCAGGCCGGCCTGCAGTTTGTGCTGCGGCGCGACCTCGCCTGGGAAAAAACTTGAGCGCCTGAGCCCGCGCCTGGGGCTCAAGCCTCCGGCGACATCGGGCGATAGCCTGGGCGCGGCACGACGTAGTCGCGGAAGTCACCCGGGTTGCCCTGCTCGCCCGCTTCTGCGGCCTTGGCGATGTTGTACATCTCGCGGGCGCTGACATAGTGCAGCTTCCATTCGCGGCCATCGTTGTAGCGCTGCTGCATGTGCTCGAACGCTTCGCGCATCGGGCGCCCCAAAAGGGTGTCCGTGTCGCGCTCCTGGGTGCCATGCGTGTGGACCTTCACGAAAACCCACTCCGGGCGACCTTCCACCTGGATGCCCATGTTGACCCAGGCGTCAACCCGATCAGGCGAAGGCGGGCAACTGGTCCGCACGTCTGCGTTTTCGATGCGGGGGATCAGGCCGAACTTGCGCGAAGCCATGTTGAAGCCCAAGGGCCCTTGGATCAGCATGAGGTCACCCCAAGGCTGCCCCCCTACCCTGACAGGGCGCCCACGGTCATGCGAGCGCGGGGCGTCAGGGTCGTCCTTGGCGTAGTAAATCTGGTTGATCGTCGGTGGCTGGCAAGGATCGGGCGCGGCCGGGAAGGTGAAATCGGCATAGCAGCCCTCCTCCCGCAGAACGATGAGTTCGTTGTTGACACCACAGCCAAAGCCGTCTCCTCTGGGGTGGGCGTTGTCCAGCGCCCAATTGCCGTGGATGAAGGCCCAGCGAACCTGCCCCGTCTTGGGATCCCGCGGCAGCGCGTCGTGGCGATCCGCCAAAATGTCCGTGAATCGACGCAATTTCTCGCGCAAACCCGCTTCGGTGTCGTGGTGGTGGTGGAGGTGGACCTCGATTTCACCCAGGCCCATGCGGCACAACTCCACGAGCGGCTCCAGATGCTCAGGCCGGTATTCTTCTTCCGGGTAGAAAAAAGAGTGCACTGGCTGACGACCGTCGCTGTCGCGCAGACCGTGACACAACACCGGGTATTCCTGGCGCCAGCGGGCCACCCGGGCGCACTCGGTGTCGTAGCCAGGCTGCTGGTATTGGGGCTCGAAATGGTCCACGAAGCAGAACATCAAGTGCCTCGTTTCGCCGGCTGGCGCTTTGGCATGTGCCCAGTCGCGGCGGAGGTAGGACCACAGCCAGATCTGAATGTGCTTCTCGCGGATTTCACGCAAAAGCACGGCACCTGCCGTCACGACCGCAGCCGCCGCTCCCAAAACCACCAGATTCATCTCAATTCCAGAATTATTGGCAGAAACCGTGTCTGCGGCACGCGAAGCCGATGGGGCAGATGCAACAGATCGGGTCGCAGACCAAGGTCAGATCACACGGATCCGTATAAGCTTGCTGGCACTCTAACACCGCGTGGCGGGGCTTGGTTATGCTCAGGCACCCGGTTTCAAGGCATTGCCGCCACACATGCGCCGCCAGAAACGCGAGGCCCGCGGCCTCACGTCATGAAACTGACGCATGATGACGAGTGAATTTGACCGCAAAGGCCGGGGATGAACGTCCGACCGTTCCTGGACAATTGAACTCTGGAAATCCGTAGAACTGCCGAAAGAGGACCTCATGACCGTCATCCAACACCAGATTTTCGCCCGCGCGGGCGCCCTGCTCGCCTTGTGCGTTTCGCTGCTCTGCGCAGGCTGCGGCAGCACCTATAGCTTGCCACCCGCACCCCAGAAAGCTTCGGCCAGCGAACTCAGCCAGGGCTACCAGATTGGCGCGCTGGACGAAATTTCCGTCGTGGTCTGGCGCAACCCCGACCTGTCGGCCACCGTGACCGTGCGCCCCGATGGCAAGATTTCTTTGCCACTGGTCGAAAACCTGCAGGCCGCCGGTAGCCGCCCTGAGGATCTGTCGCGCAAAATTGAAGCCGCATTGAGCAAGTACATCCGCGACCCGGTCGTGACGGTGGTGGTCAACCGCGCCCTGGGTGAAACCTCGGCACAGGTGCGCATCGTGGGTGAAGCTGGCAAGCCCCAGGCCGTGGCGTTCCGCCAGAACATGACGCTGCTGGATGTGATGATCCAGGTCGGTGGCCTCACCGACTTTGCCGACGGCAACAACGCCGTGCTCGTGCGGGGTGCCGAGAATGGCAAGCAGTACAGCGTTCGGATCAAGGACCTGCTGCGCCGCGGCGACATCTCTGCCAACGTCGACATGAAGCCGGGCGACATCCTCATCATCCCGCAAAGCTGGTTCTGATGCGCGCCGGCCGGTCCGCGCTCGCCTGCGGGCCGTCTCTCCAATCCTGAATCGAGCTGTATGGACGACATCTTCCGACAAGTCTCCGGCATCCTGGTGGCCATGTGGCAGCGCCGCTGGCTGGGTCTGGCAGCGGCATGGGCCGCATCCTTTCTGGCCATGGCGGCTGTGACCTTCGTCATCCGCGACCGTTACGAAGCTTCGGCCAAGGTGTTTGTGGACACCCAAACGGTGCTCAAGCCCCTGATGAGCGGCCTGGCCTTCCAGCCGGACGTGGACCAGCAGGTTCGCATGCTGGCGCGCACCCTGATCAGCCGCCCCAACGTGGAGCAACTCATCAAGTCCCCTCGCTCGGGCTTGAACGACCTCAGCGAAGGGGACCGCGACCGCACCATCGACCGGCTGACGAAAGAAATCAAGGTTGCGCCCAGCGGCGACGCCAACCTCTTTTCCATCACGTACCGGGACATCAACCCCCAGCGGGCCCAGGCCATCGTGGGCGAGTTGGTGTCGCTGTTCGTGTCGTCTGGTGTGACCGACAAGCAGCGTGATTCGGAACAGGCCCGCCGCTTCCTGGACGAGCAGATCAAGTCCTACGAGGAGAAGTTGAGCGCATCGGAAAACCGTGTCAAGGAATTCAAGCTGCGCAACTTTGGCCTGACCGGCACATCGAACACCGACTTCTTTGGCCGCATCTCCACGGGGACCGATGAGGTCAACCGCCTGCGCGTGGAGTTGCAAGCGGCCGAACGCTCGCGCGATGCCCTTCGCCGGGAGCTGTCCAACGAAGAACCGTCCATGCCGCCCGAGGCCATGGCGCCGGGCATGGTGGCCGTGCAGACCGATGCCGAGTCCCGGCTGGACGCCCAACGCCGTCAACTCGACGACTTGCTGCGTCGCTACACCGACCAGCACCCTGATGTGGTGGCCGCACGCCGGACCATTGCCCAACTGGAGCAACAGCGCCGCGCCGAGCAGGAAGCCCGCAAAATCAGCGGCAGCCGAGGCCCCGCGCCAACCAGCCCGGTGTTCCAGCGCCTGCGCGTTGCCGAAGCCGAGGCTGCAGCGCGGGTGGCCTCTTTGCGTGGCCAACTGGGGGCGCAGCAAGCGCAACTGGACCAAGCCCGGGCCATGGCAGGCAAGATGCCGCAGGTCGAGGCGGAATTGGCGCAATTGAACCGTGACTACGACATCGTCCGCAAGAATTACGAGCAGTTGGTGTCTCGGCGAGAGTCTGCCTCTTTGGGCGAGAAAATCGACCTGACCACGAAGGTGGCCGAGTTCCGCGTGGTGGAGCCGCCACGGGTCTCGCCCACGCCGGCCAACCCCAGCCGCATGACGGTGGCCATCATGGGCGTTCTGGCCTCTGTGGGTGCGGGCATCGGCCTGGCGCTGGCCTTGACGCAACTGCTGCCCACAGCACAGGACGCCAGGCAATTGCGTGAAATCGGCGGACGCCCCGTGCTGGGCAGCGTTTCCATGGTGTTGAGCCCGGAGATGGCCACCGACGTGCGCCGCGATCGGCGCAATTTCCTGCTGGTCTGCGGCCTGTTCCTGCTGGTCAATGCGGTCTGGCTGGTCGTGGTCAAACAGAAGATGTTGTCCTGAGGTCTGCATGAACACGATCGAACAAGCCGCGAAACGACTGGAGCAACTGCGTCGGGCGGGTGTGGATGTCCAGGCCGAGAACGCGGCGCATCCACAGGCAGGTGTCCCCGCTGCTGCCGGAGCGGCCGAGGCGCATGGCCGCCCCGCCGCAGCGCGTGTCATCCAGACACTGCCATCTGTTGACGACCGCCGCAGCCGCGAAGTCTCGGTGGATTGGCCCCGCATGCAACGCGCCGGCTTGCTGGTGCCTGGACAGCCGCGCTCGCAACTCGAAGAAGAGTTCCGCATCATCAAGCGACCGCTGCTGGAGAACCTGCGCGGCCAGAGCGGGATGCGGCCTGATCGGGCCAACCTGATCATGGTGACCAGTGCCATGCCTGGCGAAGGCAAAACCCAAACGGCGCTGAACTTGGCTGTGAGCATCGCCATGGAGCTTGATCACACCGTGCTGCTGGTCGAGGCCGATGTGCTGCGCCCTTCTGCCCTGGAACGCCTGGGGGTGACCGCCGCCAAAGGCCTGTTGGACTTGTTGGACTCATCCCAGACCGCCCTGGCCGATGTGCTGTTGCGCACCAACATCCCCAAGCTCACCTTGCTGCCGGCAGGTACCGCCAGTTCCCGCTCCACAGAATTGCTGGCCAGCGACAACATGGGCAAGCTCCTGAAGGAGTTGGCCAACAAATACTCGGACCGGGTCGTGATTTTTGACACCCCACCCTTGCTGTCAACGACCGAATCGCGCGTGCTGGCCTCGCACATGGGCCAGGTTGTGATGGTCATCGAAGCCAACAAAACACCGATCAACACGATCAAGCAGGCTTTTGCCACTGTGGAGAGCCACCCCGTCGTGCTGTCCATGCTCAACAAATACCGGGGCCCCAAAGGGAGCAATGCATATGGCTACTACGCTCCGTGAGCTTGGGCGCGCTGCCGTTGGGTTGGGGCTGTGCCTGTTCGCCCTGAATGCGCGGGCACAAGCCCAGGTCACAGTGCCTGGCCAGGCAGCACCCAGTGCTGGCGCGGCCGTGACCCCCACCCTGGGGGTGCAAGTGAGCCACACCGACAACGCCGCCCAAACGACACAGGACAAGCGCCAAAGCGACACCATCGTGTCCGTGACGCCTGGGCTGCTGGTGCAGTACCGCAGCACGCACAGCACGGTGACGGGGCAGATGCAGTTGTCCAGCGTCACTTACCTGGGCAACACCCAGCCAGACCGGATCCTGCCCACCGGCTTGCTGGCCTTGCGAAGCCATCTGGCCGAAGAGGGCGTGGGCCTGGACGCCAGCATCGCGGCCGAGCAGGTGAAGCCACAGTTCACCTCCGCCACCGCGGCCAGCACCAGCACGTCTGACACGTACACCAACACGCGCATCCGCATCAGCCCATTTTTCGAGCGCCCCCTGAGTGCACAGACGACGGTGCGCGCCCGGCTGGAACGCACACAGGTCCAGAGCTCGGCCAACAACAGCACCCTGAACAGCCGCCCCAGCACAGACGCCAATGCGGCTTCGGCCGGCTGGAGCCACCGCGGCCCGCGCATCAGCTACAACCTGGATGCCCGCTATGAAAACGCGCAGTCCAACGGTGCGCTGCAGTCTTTGAACACGCAGCGCAGCATCAAGGGCTCGGCGATGTATGCGCTGACCACCGAGCTGGAAATGGGTCCGGTGCTGGGGCGTGAATCCAACGACATCCTGAAGCAGCATGTCCGAGACACCATCAAGGGCGTGCAACTGGCCTGGCGCCCCAGCGAACGCACGGCACTTCGGGCGCTGGTGGAGGAGCGATTTTTCGGTCGCAGCTGGAACGCCGACTTCTCCCAAAGTTCCCCGACCCACAGCTTCGGCGTGAACACCAGCAAGCAGCTGAGCAACTACACCAACGGCACAGGCCCAGGACTGTCCGCCGGCGGCTCCACCCAGGCCCTGCTCGATGCCATGCTGAGCACACGCATCCCCAACGAGGCAGACCGCGCCACCGCCGTCAATGCCCTGATCGCGCGCCGCAATCTGCCACAGCAACTGGGTTCGAGCCGCGACCTCTACGACCTCAACACGCTGGTGCGTCAGAACCTGGCACTGCGGGGCGCCATCATGGGCGTGCGCAGCGTGGCGCTGGTGTCGATGGGCCAGACGCGCACACGGCCGCTGTCGGGTGACGCCTTCTCCAGCTTGCTGGGGGCCGGCAATGACACACGCGAGCGCTACATCGACACGCAGCTCAACCACCGTCTCACGCCGCTGTCCACGGTGACCATGGGCTTGCGGTTGGGGCGGGCAAGGGCATTCAACCAGTTCACCGGCACAGCGACATCCTCCCGCGATGTGGGCATGCGCCTCAGCCTGAGCTCGATGCTGTCACCCCGCACACAGGCGGTCTGCGGCCTGCGTCGCCAGCGCACCGTCGGCGGCGCTTCCGGCCAGACCATCACGGAAAACGTCGTGTTCGCCGGGCTGGAACACCGCTTCTGAGGATCACGCCCCCCATGTACGAGTCGTATTTCGGCCTCACCGGCGCGCCCTTCCTGCTCAACCCGGACCCCAGTTTCTTCTTCGACAGCCGGGGCCACAGCAGTGCCCTGTCCTACCTGAAGTTCGGGCTCTACCAGGCCG